>NZ_MIBU01000303.1:0-2456 GCF_001830725.1 Sulfuricurvum sp. RIFOXYD12_FULL_44_77 | reverse complement strand
TGACGGGAAAATGCGTGTCCTTTACAAACGCGGTGACGGACGTTTCGGGTTATATTAACCTTTTTGAAGGTCAAGATAATTCTTGACCTCTCTTACGATTTCTTCATCTTCACCGATATCCGCCCATCGAAATTTTTTACCGCTTTGGATACTCCCCTCTAACAAATCACCGCTTGAGCGAAATTTCAGATCCAGTGCCGCTATCTCAAACCCGCTGGTACAACTGCTAAACGACTCCAAACGCTGATTCTTTCCGCTTTTATTGGTGTAGAGATAGCAATACCCCTGCAATCCTGTACGGCTCACCCGACCGCGCAGCTGATGGAGTGTCGAGAGACCCAACCGCTCCGCTCCGACGATCACGACCGTAGAGAGTCGCGGGAGAGAGATCCCCACTTCGACAACAGTTGTGGCGAGGAGAATATTCCCTTTTTCACGAAACTCCATTAACACCGCCTCTTTCTCTTTGTCTTTGCCGTGGGTGACGTAGACGTTCTCGAAGTTTTTTTCCCAATACCCCCGTGCTTCATCGATACTTTGGTAATCAATACTCTCACTCTGTTCTACCAGCGGATAGACAATAAGGACTTGATGGTTTTGTGAAATCTCAAAGCGGATGCGATCTAAAAGGCGCGGAAAATCGCTTTTACCGATGATGCGAGTTGTGATATTTTTGGTAAAAGGGGTCTGAACGATCAGACTCACATCAATGTGTGCCGAATCGATCATCGCCTGCGTTCTTGGAATCGGGGTGGCGGAGAATTGGAGATAGTGCGGAGAGGTATCATTCTCGGTGAGTTTCGTTAAGGAATGGCGTTGAGCGGTGCCGAAACGGTGCTGTTCATCCACCATAACGAGTCCCGCTTCAGGAAGTGAACGGTGCAATAGAGCATGAGTTCCAATGATAAAATCGTACTCCTCTAAAGACCCTTTTTTCGTTGCATTGGTAACCAATGCTATTCGTAAATTTGGGAGAAATTTTTGCGCCTCTTCATAGAGTTGAGCCGCAAGTATCGTTGTCGGTGCCATCAAGATAGAGCGATACGGTTGAATCAAAACGACCGAAGCTAAAATAACCATCGTCTTCCCCGATCCGACATCCCCCACTATCATCCGTCGTGATCCATATTCCCCTCTGAGATCACCCTCTATCTCGTCAATCGCTTTTTTTTGATCCTCGGTGAGTTCAAACGGAAGGGTTTTCATCCATTTTTTAACATCCCCCGAAGCACGATAGGAAGTTTTATGAAAACGGCGTTTAAGACGAAGACGGCGCATATACTCAAAAAGTTCACCAAATTTAAGGGCGTGATATTGCTGTTCATTCAGAGGCTTCGGAAAATCGGGAAAATGGAGTGCGTAGAGTTCACGGGCTATCTTCTCTGGGAGCCCGTCTGCGATGAGATTTTTAACGGTAATATTTTTTTCCACTAAGCGGCGCATCACATCGGCACGAAGCGGCGTTTTGTAAATAGGAACGAGGGAACCAACGGCACTGATCTTCATCGGATGAACAATCGTCCATTTCCCCAATTCCCATTGTGCTTTACCGCCAAAATATGCACGCTCGCCACGCGGGAATTGATGGATCATATAAGGCTTGGGATGAAAGATTACCCCCTCGATCACGCATTCTAGGTTATGGGCAAAAAAAGTAATTTTGAGGGTTTTAGGGGTACGGACGACGTGTTCTACCGTCGCATCAATAACACACGGTGCATTATGGATAAGTTCTTCACTGAGACGGCGATCTTCGAATGAGGCGGGGGCAATGAGGGAGAGAGCGGTAATGCTCGTGATCCCTAAACGGTGAAACTTTTCACCCTCTTCACTTGGTAACGATAGCATAGCTAAGATCGCGAATTTCGCCGTGGCGTTTGATAAAATCGTTCACATCTTCTAGGGTAAGGGTACGAATCATCTCCAATTCCTGCACACTCGATCCGAGAGGTTTGCCCTGATAATATTCGCTGAACGTTCGACCCAAACGCTGAGAAAGGGTTTCGACACGTAGCGGCTCAGAACCGAGTAAAAATTTACGCGCCTGATCAAGTTCGTTTTGGGTGACACCGCCTCTAACAAACGACTCGATTACTTCAATCACTGTTTTTTTCGCTTCTTCCTGCGACTCTAATTTCGTTTGAAGGTAGCCGCTAAAATAGGTATTGGTTTTGGCAACCGAGAGACGGGAATAGGCAGAGTAGGCAAGTCCCCTCTTCACTCGAATCTCCTCCATCAATCGGCTTCCAAAGCCGCTGGAACCGAGGATAAACATAGCGACACGGGCTTTAAAAAACTCCGGATCACCCTCATTCATAGCAAATGGGGCACCGAAATAGAGATATGCCTGCTCCGTCTGAGGACGCTTAAGGATCGATTCTTTTGGCTCTTTTCGAGGCTCATAATGGCGTTCTTTTCCCTTTTTACCCGCTTCCAATAGATTCAAAAGAGATTGC
>NZ_MIBU01000302.1:0-3422 GCF_001830725.1 Sulfuricurvum sp. RIFOXYD12_FULL_44_77 | reverse complement strand
TTTGCCAACGAGATGATCTCCATCCTCGATATACCGAAAATCTACGCCCAGCTAATCCAGCCCTACTCTCGCCCGCTTCACAAAGTGATGGCGTAAACGGTACCGGACTAAAAAATAAGCGATTTTGCTTTCAGCGCCATCATAGTGTATTCATGAGGCGACGAAGGCATTTTAATGTAATTTTTGCGTTTCAAATTGTAAAGGCTATCAGTGCCGATCAATTCCGAGCTTTTGATAGCCCCTTTATAAACGATCAATGTATTAAGCATCTCAACCGAGGTTTCAAACCGCTTTGCCACTTCATTCAGATAGGTTTCAAACCCTTCTTCCTGCGATTCACGGTTTAATATAAATAAATTCGGCACATACGGCAAACCGTAATTTTTAATCGTCCAGTTAGTAAATGCCTGAATATCATACATGGGGAAATTCTTTTTCAGTTCTTCACGCATTCGGCTTCCTTCACTGTCTTTAAAACCTACAATCAGTACGGATGTCCGAAAATCGACTTCAAAAAAATGGCGAAGTTGTCCATACAGTCGATTATTCTCATGTTCGAGCCAGCTTTGCGTCGTCAACTCCAAATGTCTTCCTTGTGTATTACAATAAGACCTAAAACTCTTAGATGTACGCATCCCCTTCCAAAGAGATCTATCAAACTCGGCACGGATCTGATTAGCGGTTTTTACCATTCGATGAATCTGAGCTTTGAGAATCTGCTCCCACTGATCCATAATCTCATTTTCTAAAAACTGAGATAAATCGTTAAGTTGTTTGTCATGGTTTCCCAACGCACCCCGATACGATGCAAGGTCGTGCTCGTACTTTTCGTAGGTCTCTTTAAGCTGTTTGGTTGGGGTCTCTTTATACATTTGAATAAGTTTGTTTTTCCGTTCAATTAACGTTTTAATTGCAATACGATAACGGCTTATTTTAGCGCTCAATTCGGCATACTCATTATTTTTCGGCAACAGTTTCATACGGATATAGCCAAGAATCTCTTCGGTTGTAATTGCGCTTATTTGCGATTCATACCGATCTATTTTTTGCAGCTGATCGTATAGATATTCGAGTTCGAAATAATTTTCAATACGGTGATCAATCATCAATACCGAACGATAGACCGACTCGATGAATGAGGCGAATATCTCTTTTGGAATCTCCCTCAAACGCTCTTTGGGAAAAGAGAGTTCTAAGGTCATCGATTCAAACGAGGCAAAGAGGAACTCTGCCAATTCACTGAGGGTCTCCGTTTCGATCACATCCAAAGAGGCAAGGTTTTCAACATTCTTTTTCACATCAAAAAAAAGTTTGATCTCACTTAGTCTTGTTTGCAGTCGAATCGGTTTCTCTTCGATCAAGGGACGAAACGCCTGAACAAAAGCCGTATGTTCGAACGGTTTCGGCAACGCGGCCATGATCGAGGAACCGTCCACCATCGTCAATGCCATGTCGATGCTTCCTGAGAGAACAATGATCTGTAATTTGGAAAGAAGTTCTTTTTCTTCCAAAATTTCAATCAACTGCAATCCGTCCATGACGGGCATCGTCAAATCTAAAAAGACAATCCCCATTTTTTCATCGTCTTCATAAAGCATAGCCCATTCGCTGATTTTTTCAAGCCCCTCTTTACCGTTTACGGCTTCAGCGACATTAAGACAATTGAGATTTTCCAGCTGTTTTCGTATGATGTTCCGCATCGCCAGGCTGTCATCGATGATCATAATCGGTCCATCGTAAACGAGCTGTACCGTTTGTGCTTTGGAACTGATAACATTCAGCAGCGATACTGCGGTTCTTTCAAATTCGCTTCCGCTAAAAGGTTTCGGGATGACCGTATCGATTTGTAGTTCCCGTATCCGCTTTTGACCCAACTGAATCACTTCCGTCGACATAACGACAACATGAATCTGATCTCGCCATGGGACACGATTGAGCCATTCTAAAACGGCGAAACCGTCCATCACCGGCATATTGATGTCTAAAAATATGCACCCGTATTCGTACTGCTGCAACAATGCAAGGGCTTCTTTGCCATCAACCGCTTCATCTATCTGATCGTAGCCGTGCTTCAACAAATAACGCGTTACAATCTTACGAACCGTCAGACTGTCATCGACAATTAAAATTTTTATGACAGCCCCTTTCACGCAATCTGCTCAACTGTTCGTCGTAGCGTTCTCGGAGTAGCTGAGCCGCAAACCGTCCTCACTCATCACGAAACCGTGGATGGCGATTTTCCCCTCATGCACCATGCGGTGATGCTTGGAACACAGCGGAATGAGATTGTAGCGGTGATTCATCCCGTAATGACCGATCGATCCGCCATCATCGGCATTCGATTGAGGGACGATATGATGTACCTCATCCACCGCTTCGTCGCACAACGCGCATTTGGTCAAAAAGAGTTTGTTGTTGTAACGGCTTTTTTTCTCCCGTTTCAGCATCGACGCTTCGTGGGTTTTATCGGTGATCCGTCCTCGGATTTCGTACGCTTTTTTCAAAAAGGTCTCATCCATGTGGAGTGATTTGGCAAACTCCAACCCGTACAGCGTCGAGCCGCTCCCGCTTTTGAGCTTTCGATCATACACCAGCTTATCGCTCGCCTCATCGTAATAGACCCCTAGATGGAGCAATACAATCTCTTTTGCTTTTTGGATTTCGGCGAGGGATGAGAGCTGATGCAGATGGGTGGCGAAGATAAACATACTTCCGATCTCGCGGAGTTTGAGGATCGCACTTGCGACGATAGCGAGAGCCGATTCGGTTTCGGTACCGTGGCTGATCTCATCCCCTAAAATCAGGGTATTTTCCGTTGCACGGTTAAAGATATTCCGAAGTTCCAACATCTCCACCGCAAACGTCGATAACCCTTTGTAGAGATTGTCTTTGGAAACGATACGAGTAAGGAGCTTATCGACAGGGGCGAAACGCATCATGGCACACGGGACGAAAAATCCCCCCTGCGCCATCACAACCGAGAGCCCGATACTCTTCATGAGGGATGATTTACCGCTGGAATTGATTCCGTACAGCAAGACCCCTTTGACATCTTCACTGCCCTCAATCGTCGGGTGCTCTTCATAGGTGTGCTGATCGACGGAGCCTAAAAAAAGATCGTTCGGGACGAAAATCCCGTTCTCTTCGCGCGATTCGATGAGCGGATGGCGCAATCCCACCGTCTCGATAAACGCTTTGGGAGAGGAGACGATGGTGGGTCGCACATAGCGGTACTGCTTGGCACACTTCGCCCCGCTCAAACTCACATCGACGACGGCGAGAAATGAGATCAGATGCTCGATGGCGTGGGAAAACCGCCGCTCAATCTCCTCCAACTGTTCACGGTAACGCTCTTTGACCTGCGCGATCATCCGTGACTTGGCTCCCGCATTTTCGATCGAGAGTTCATCGAGGAGAGTCGA
>NZ_MIBU01000301.1:18122-27387 GCF_001830725.1 Sulfuricurvum sp. RIFOXYD12_FULL_44_77 | reverse complement strand
TGACCCGCACCAGTGCATTGTTGATCCTTTTCATCGTTGCATGGATTTTTGTGGTTCTCTTTAATGAGTCGACCGAAGCGATGCAGGCGTTTGGACTCGATTTCATCACCAAAGACGAATGGGCGCCGAACCTCGACAAATTCGGTGCCTATGCGGCGATCTTCGGCTCTGTCGCTTCTACTTTTTTAGCGATGCTTTTAGCAATTCCCATTGCCATCGGTGTCGCCATTTTCTTAAGCGAAATCGCCCATGATAAAATCAAAGGGTTCTTCGGTGTCAGCGTTGAACTCCTCGCAGCAATCCCTTCAGTCATCTACGGAATGTGGGGGCTCTTTTTCTTCGTCCCTATCTTACGCGATATCTTTGGCGGAATGGGGATCGGTCTCCTCGCGGCCGGGATCGTCTTGGCCATTATGATTTTGCCGTTTATGGCGGCGGTTACCCGTGATGCGATGAACACTACCCCCGATATCCTCAAAGAATCGGCCTATGCCCTAGGGGGGACTCAATGGGACGTTATCAAAGACGTTATCATCCCTTACGCCAAAGCGGGGATTATCGGCTCACTCATTTTGGCACTCGGACGGGCAATCGGTGAGACGATGGCGGTCACCTTCGTTATGGGGAATGTTCACCACACTCCAAACTCGATTATGGATCCGACTACCTCGATTCCGGTAACCCTTGCCAACGAGTTTACCGAAGCGGACAGCTCCCTTTATTTCTCCAGCCTTTTTGGATTAGCCCTTACCTTGCTCATTATGAGCTTCGTCGTTATCGCTATCGCAAAATTCTACTTTTTACGTAAAGTGAGAAAAGCCTAATGACTGCCGTTCAAAAACGTATATTGATCAATAAACTGGCCCTTGGGTTCTCCACCTTTAGCGCCGTCATCGCGTTAGGATTTTTGTTTTGGATCCTCGGAGTCTTAATGATGAAAGGGATCGATGCCCTTAACTGGAATATCTTCATCTACGAGGGCTCACCTCCCGGATACGAAGATAGCGGTCTCAAACACGCCCTTATCGGCCAGCTGATCCTGGTGGGTCTTGCTACCCTCATCGGGGTTCCGTTGGGGATTATGGCGGGAACCTATTTGAGCGAATACGGTAAAAATTCAAAACTCGCCCATACCATTCGGGATATCAGTGACATCATGATGTCGGCACCCTCTATCGTTATCGGAGCGTTTGTTTACGCCATTATCGTTATGCCGATGGGGCACTTTAGTGCATGGGCCGGTGCCATCGCATTGGCAATCATTATGATCCCGATCATCTTGCGAACTACCGACGATATGCTCCAACTGGTACCGGGTACACTGCGCGAAGCAGCATTCGCTCTAGGGGCACCCAAGTATAAAGTAATCATAGATGTCGTCTATCGCGGTGCGAAAGCAGGGATTTTGACGGGAGTACTTCTCGGTGTTGCACGCGTTGCGGGAGAGACGGCACCGCTACTCTTTACCTCGTTTAACGATAACTTTTTCACGACCGATCTAAACGCGGCGATGCCTTCGCTCACGGTAACGATGTTTAACTATGCGATCAGTCCGTACGATGATTGGCAGCAACTCGGATGGGCAGCCGCTTTCATCCTCTCAATGTTTATTTTAGGTCTCAATATTGTGGGACGACTTATTTTATTAGCCGGCAAAAGGAAATAACGTTATGGCAAGTATTATCGATATCAAAGAAGAGTGCGCGCTTCAAGTTCGCAATTTTGACTTTACCTATAAAGGGGCTCCGGCACCGAGTTTGAAAAAAGTGACGATGCCTATTGCAAAACATGCCGTTACTGCCCTTATCGGCCCCTCCGGATGCGGTAAAACAACATTACTCCGTGCCTTTAACCGTATGCATGATCTTTATCCGGGGAACAAATACGAAGGTGAAATTGAATTTGAGGGACGCAATATCCTTGACCCTAAAGAGGACTTGATTCACCTTCGGACAAAAATCGGGATGATTTTCCAAAAACCGACCGCATTTCCTATGTCTATCTTCGATAACGTCGCCTACGGTATGCGTCTTCAAGGGATAAAAAATAAAACGGAACTGAACGATCGTGTTGAAAAAGCACTTCAAGATGCCGCACTTTGGAAAGAGGTAAGCGATCGACTTAAAAATGATGCAAACGGTCTCTCAGGGGGTCAGCAACAGCGTTTGTGTATTGCTCGTGCCATCGCGGTAGAGCCTGAAGTATTGCTTTTTGATGAACCGACATCCGCACTTGATCCGATCTCGACGCAGGGGATTGAAAAATTGGTCATCGAGCTCAAAGAGCGTGTCAGTATCATCATCGTCACCCATAATATGCAACAAGCAGCGCGTGTCAGCGATTACACCGGATTTATGTATTTGGGAGATTTGATTGAGTTGGGACATACCGAAGAGCTCTTCGTTACCCCGAAAGAAAAACTCACCCAAGAGTATATCACCGGTAAATTCGGTTGATACTGCATTACGTTTAAACGCCCTCTTTCTTTCTATAGTGTTTTGTGCTATTATTGAAAACAATGTAAACTATTTTCTTACAAAGAAGAGGGCAAAAAATGGGTACTGATGAGCTTCTATTCGCCCCTGAAGAAGAAGAGCAATTATCCGAAGCACCATGGAAGGTTTTGATCGTCGATGACGACAGAGAAGTGCACTCTTTCACGAGATTGGCACTTCACGATTTTACCTTTGAACGTAAACCTATTCACTTTATCTCCGCCTACAGTGCTGCCGAAGCAACTGAAATTCTCAAAGAGCATGATGATATCGCTATCATTTTGCTCGATGTTGTCATGGAGAGCGAAACGGCCGGATTGGATCTTGTTGAAACCATTCGCTATCACCTCGATAATACCACCATACGGATCATAATCCGAACAGGACAGCCCGGAATTGCACCGGAGCGATACGTCATCGACCATTATGACATCAATGACTACAAAGAGAAAACCGAACTTACTACCGATAGGCTCTATACCACTATCCGAAGCGCTCTCTCACAATACAAACAGATTGTTGAGCTCCTCAATAAGAAAAATGAAATTTATGCTACCTTGATCACGGACACTCTGACCGGACTTGGCAATCGCGTCAAGCTCAATTATGATCTTGATACCGAAATGCCGATGTCACTCGTTTTATTGAATATCGACGCATTCAGCATGATTAATGATGTGTACGGATTTGAAGTCGGGGATCAGATGCTATTGCAGTTTGGCAAAATTTTACGGGAATCCTCCTGCACTGAATGTACTATTTACCGTCTTGAGGCCGATATTTTTGCCATATTAACGTCCCAAAAAGAGATACAAGACATCCAAAAAGAGGTTCTTAGGATCCAAAGTGCGATTACCAAACATTTATTCCTCATTAATGGTATCGACCACAGGGTCAATGTTACTATGGGAGTTGTCGAGCACGAAATCGGAAATATGATCCAAAAAGCTGAAATTGCACTTCGTGAAGCCCGAAAAATGAGCCGGAACCGCGTACAGGTTTATTCAGATAATCTGGCGGTCATCAAACAGATCAAAGAAAATACAAAATGGACGAAATGGCTCAAAGATGCCCTTGACAATAACAAGTTAATTGCCTATTACCAGCCGATTGTTGATTGCGGAAGCGGTGAAATCGTGAAATACGAAGCACTTGTTCGGCTTGAGCACGACGGGGTAATCTATACCCCTTTTCATTTTCTAAGTACTGCCAGATATGCCGGACTTTTATACCAAATAACGCAGCGGGTGTTTGAACAAGCCTGCGCACGCTTCAGTACCACTGCTCTCGATTTTTCAGTCAATATTACCGATCAAGATCTCATCGAGCACGGCTTTATAGAATTTATCGAACAGACACGGAAACACTACGGGATTGAAAGCGGCAGGATTTATTTTGAAATTCTCGAAGACAGCAGTATTTTGACCAATCCGATTGCCGAAAAACATCTCAACGAACTCATAACCTTAGGGTATCGCCTGTGTTTGGACGATTTTGGCGTTCAGTGTTCGAATTTTGCCCAACTCGGGAATCTGGACCTTGATATTGTTAAAATTGACGGAATCTATATTAAAGATATTGATGTGAATAAAAAATCTCGAATCGTAACCGAATCAATCCTCTTTTTTACCCATAAAATAGGGGTAAAAACCGTTGCGGAATTTGTCCACAGCGCTCAGGTTTACGATATAGTCAAGGCAATGGGTATCGATTATGCGCAAGGGTATTTTTTAGGTGAACCCAAACCTGATCTGATTTAATCATAATGAAAAAGGTTTGTATTACCGCTTTTTTTTCCCTTTTTTATACCGTCTCTTTGCTCGCCGTTTCAGAAGAGAGCATCAAAGCAGCCTATCTAGAGCGTTTTACGATGTTTATCCAATGGCCAAAACCGGTTGATACTTATAATGTCTGCATCTATGATGACAGCACCTTTGCAAAAGCGCTCCAAAAAAGTTATTCATCCCGCCTTTTTAATAACCATCCGCTAAAAGTCATCACTCTCAATGCCGGAGATCCCTCAGAAGAGATGATGAAGTGCCATATCCTCTATTTTCGAGGTTCAAAACCCCACCAAAACGAGAATTTATTGAGTAATTTACGTAAAAATAATGTTTTATTGATTAGTGATGACGATGACGATGCAAGACGGGGAGCTATGATCGGATTTTATCTGGATAACAACATGTTTCGGTTTGTTATCAATCAACGCAACCTCGAAAATGCCAATTTAACCGTAAGCTACAAGCTTCTTAATTTTGCTACGGTTATTGAACCGACGGGGGGATCAAAATGAGATTACATAACCATTCCATCACCTCACAAATGATTTTTTTACTGATTATTACCAGTCTTTTCATCATTATTTTCGGAATGTTATTTCAGCTTTGGTACAGTATTAATCATGAAAAGCGTACCTATATCCATGAGAGCCAATTGGAGGCCACTTTAATCGTCGATTTGATTACCGCCCCTTTGGCATTTTTTGATCTTCAGGGGATCAATGCCAATATGCACCGCTTGCATAAAAACAAAGATATTCTTATGTCGGTTGTCTACAGCCCTGATCACACCTCTTTGACTTCGTTTAACCCCGAAAACCGACCGCTTCCAAACGATATCTTCCCTTTGGGAACACGGTTTGAAAACCCAAGTTCGTTTCCGTGGATGCTGGGGAGTTTGAAGACCACCCTTGAGATTAAACAAAACAATCAACTTTTGGGTTACCTCTATATCGAGAGAGAAACGGATCGTATTACCTCGTTTATTGTGGATCTATTAACTGCCGTCACTATTTTTTCGATCGGCTTAATCCTTTTTGTCTATGTGGTGTCACGTATACTAAGCAAAAAAATTCTTCAACCGATACTCACGTTGACTGAAACAGCCAAAGAGGTAGCGGAAAACAACAACTATTCGCTTCGTGTTACCCATAATAATCAAGATGAAATCGCTTATTTGTATAATGCTTTTAACCATCTCTTAAGCGAAACCGAATCGCTGACGTCCCATTTGGAATCACGGGTTGCAGCACGGACTCAAGAGCTTCAAGACTCTCTTGAAACACTAAAAAAAGCACAACTTCAACTGGTAGAATCTGAAAAAATGGCAGCACTCGGAAATCTTGTCAGCGGTGTAGCCCATGAAGTCAATACGCCTCTTGGCAATGCGATTACGGGCGGCTCCATTATTGTCAGAGAAACACAACAGCTCCTTCGGCAAATGGAAGAGGGGACGCTCAAAAAATCATTTATGGAACAAAAGCTTACGGTATTAAATGAAACCTCCCACTTACTTCTTAAAAGCATTAATCATGCTGCGAATCTCATTCGCAGTTTTAAACGTATTTCCGTTGATCAAAGCGTGGAAGATAAGCAGGAATTCAACCTCTATGAATATCTTGAAGAGATTCTTCTCACATTCCATAACAAACTAAAAAAAATACCGGTAACCGTAAATTTAGAGGGGGATCATGCTCTTATAATCAAGTCCTACCCCGGCGTATACGCTCAAATCATCAGCAACTTTATCCAGAACTCTTTGCTTCACGGCTTTAACGAATCCACACAAAACGCTACTATCACGATCCATTTCGAAGCGGATAAACACCATCTTGTTTTAACGTATACCGATAACGGGGTCGGTATGGATGAAAAAATCAAAAAGATCGCTTTTGAGCCGTTTACCACTACCAAACGAAATGCCGGAGGAACCGGATTAGGACTCAATATCGTCTATAATCTTATTACCCAAAAACTCTTGGGTGAAATTACAATCGACACCGAGCGTCAAACAGGGGTAAAATTTACGCTCACCCTTCCCATTAATCTCCCCGATTCAACCAAAGATTTTATTTCTTAAATATCTTTAAGTTAAGAGTGTTATTATTGTCTTATTTTATAAATGGAGTCCTCCATGAAAAATGTTTTTTTAGCAACAGTACTTTCATGTTCCCTTCTTCAGGCTGATGATTCCTCTGATTTGTCTCCCCTTTCTCTCGAGGATCTCCTTAATATTCAAGTCACAAGCACCTCACGGCGTGATGAAAGCCAGCATTTGGCACCGGGGGTTATTACCGTTGTGACGTCTCAAGAAATCCATCAATACGGAGCAAGACATTTACGGGATGTCATTGACCGCCTTGTAGGTACACAGGTTCTGAGCTCCCATCAACGCCCACATAACAAAACTTCCATTAGAGCGATGAACGGAGCACATCAAGACGGATCGGTCGTCGTTCTTCTCAATGGGCGTCCGATACATGATGGGACGGACGGCGGATTTAACTTCGATATATATCTTGGCTTTCCTTTGGAAATGGTTGACCATATAGAGGTGATTCGCGGCCCCGGTTCCGTCATTTACGGCACTAATGCAATGGCGGGAGTCATAAATATCATTACCAAAGATGCGCAAAAGTCGATCAATGAAACCCGCGTCGATATCGGAGCGGGAAGTTTCAATCGTACTCAGCTTCAGCTCACCACACTAGTGGGGGGTACCGACTACAGTCTGAACATCGGGGTCAACGCTATTCGTGCCAACGGCGATAGCATTAGCAATGTCATTGATAAAGACAATATAGCAGGAACCTATGAGTCGGGCGAAGATAGTGATAATGTGGTCATAAACGGCAAGTACAAAGGGGTAACCCTGAATGCAATGGTGATGAATAATGATGCCGATAGCGGTGGTTCTTCCTTTCAACTCCCCTCATCACTGATGAAAAAGAAAAGAAGTTATCTCGATGTCGGATATCTCTACGACATTACGAGCGGATGGGATGTCTCCTTCAACTATACCGTTAATTTGGGCGAATTCGATTGGCAGATCAGCGAAGCGGGCGGGCGTAATCACTATAAAGACCGCTACGATATGGCAGAAGTGATCGTTCGAGGCAATGTCGCCACCGATCTTAACATCCTCTTCGGTGCCAACTCTTCAAATTATGAAACAGAATTCAAAACGGGATTTCCCTATTCCGAAATGAGTAGCAAAAGCACCTACGCTCAAATCGATTATATGCTCTCCCCGAAACAAAAAGTTATTGCCGGAATTCAACTGAATAAGCCTGAGGATACCCAGAGTGATCTCTCTAGAAGAGCCGGATTTATTCAGGGATTCGGAGATAACTGGTGGCTTAAACTCCTCTACAGCGAAGCATATCGTTCACCGAACCTTCAAGAAGCAAAAATCAATGCACCGACACTTTTAGGCAATTCTTCACTTGATCCGGAGAAAGTGGAAACCTATGACGCGCAGCTCATCTACCAAACATCAAAATACTACTTTTCAGTCGCCCTATATGATTCCATGCTTAAAAATTTGATTGTAAGAGTTCCGTATTCACCCGGTCGCTCAACGTTTGACAATCAGGGATACGTACGCTTTCAGGGGATAGAGGCAGAAGCTAGAATTGAGCTGAATGAAGATTTCACCGCTTTAGGCAATTTCAGCTATCAGATTAACAAAACAAACAGCGGAGTAGAAGAGAGCACCTTTGCCCCTAACATTATGGCAAAAGCAGGCGCTTCCTACGGGGGGATCTACGGAATGAATATCGCTCTCTTTAACAGCTATATCGGCACATCAACCGATTTAACGGAGACCAACGGTGCCGTAGAAAGAAACCATAAAGCCGATCCCTATAATCTTTTAACGGCCAATATATCGATTGATACAGGAAAAATATGGGGTATTGGAAAAGCGAACCGCTCTTTGCTCTCTCTGTATCTGGATAATATTTTGGACGAAGAGGTCTATACCCCTAATCTCAATTACACCAACGGAAGCGATACGATCCCTCATCACTGGGGACGCAGTGCTAATCTCACCTACACCTATAAATTCTGATCTTACGGTGGGAGGGTATCTCCCCTCCCAAAATTAGCCGTTTATTTCTCTTCTACCATTTTTTCGCTGTCGATCTCAACAACGGTATGGACGTTTCCGCGTGGATAATAGTCGGCAACGACTTTTAAGCGCTTAGGAGCGATTTTTGTCTCGAAGGTTGAATAGATCTCGTTTGCACTGTTTTCGTGCGAAATATGGCGGTTTCTGAACGAATTAATGTACAGTTTGATTGCTTTGAGTTCAGCCACCCATTTATCCGGCGTGTATTCGACGTAAATGGTCGCAAAATCGGGATATCCGCTACGCGGACACAAACATGTAAATTCCGGTAAGGTTACCTTGATCACATAATCACGTTCGTGTTGATTGGGCCAAATTTCAAAATCTTTTTCAATATTAAAATTTTCTACAATTTGTTCTCCGTATTTCATACTCATCCTTATAATTGGTCTTGTTTCAAAATTTTACCCAGATAATTTCCCTGTCGGTAATTAATTTTAAGGGATTGGCAAAGCTGATCGGTATAGGAGTCTTCTATCATCGAGATCCACGTTTTTGCTCCGCATAGATGCGCACTCAGATTTAGCCCCTGTATGATATTTTGGTACCCTGCTTTTTTGATATTACGGCTGTAAAGGGTATCGAAACGGACAACATCCACTTCTAACTCCTTGAGATACAGAAGCGTCGTGTGATAACCGCCCAAACGATCCAACCCTATTTTGTATCCCGCTTTTCGATAATGGGCAATTTGATGAGCAAAGCGCTCCAACTGGTGACAATACTCTTTCTCTTCAAATAATAGAGTGATCTTGTGACGCGCAAGGGGATAGCGTTCAAATAGCGTAAGGGCGTGTTCAAAAAAATGGGGGTTGCGAAGCGTAACCGAAGAGATAGTCAATACAAAATGCCTATTT
>NZ_MIBU01000301.1:0-18111 GCF_001830725.1 Sulfuricurvum sp. RIFOXYD12_FULL_44_77 | reverse complement strand
ATACAAAATGCCTATTTTGGTTGTCACACATCCCCCCTACCATTTCGAGAACATCGCCCTCAAGGATACGCATTTTATTGAGTCGATTCAAAACAGGGATATATTGGCTTTGATGAATAAACCTATTGTGCGAATCAATCAGTTTGACTGTGGTATCGAAAATGGTATATTCATCACAACATACAGGCCAGAATCCGACTGAAAACTGTTTTTCTTCTAACGCTTCGAGTATCTCCTGTTCAAGCTCATTAATAGAATAATATTCCTCTTTTTCCACACCGATTCGGTTATTATGAAGCTCATACAAACGGCTAGTTAAGAGTTCTATATCATCTGAGAGGCGAGAATCAACCATAACCGCTTCCAACCGTATTTCAATCTCGTTATCGACATAATTTTGATATTTGCTCAAAAAAAGTTCAAGAAGGATACGGTATTTCTCTTTTTCTCCCGCTAGTAAAAGTAAAAAGTCTCCCCCTTTATACCGTCCGATAGGGAGTTTATCGATCCCTTTTTCACGGAAAAAATGATCTAATTTCAAAACCGTGCTTTTGAGGGCTCTGTCACCGTTTTTAATTCCGTAACGCTCATTAATGGACCATAAATTTTCAACGTTTATCATCATAATCGTCTGGGTGTTTTTTCGAAGTGCTTTGGCCGCTAACTTGAAAAAATAGTCTTGGGTAAAAGTGTGGGTTATTGAATCGGTGATATTCTCGTGGGAACTTTGATAAATAAGATAAAAAATAAAATAGACCATTATCCCCAACAGTGCTATTGATAATATCAATAATGAGGCAAACGTCGTATATTTCTGCGTAAGAAGGGCAAAGAGGGTAACCGAACTGAGAAAGAAGATAGGTAATCCCATCCGCAATGCTAAAGCAAAGCGGTGTTCCCTCTCTTTTTGCTCAGTATAGGTCATAAAAATTATATATCCAAATGCTTGACGTCTTTAGCATGCGTTTCGATATAGTTACGGCGCGGCTCGACGTCATCACCCATAAAGAGATTGAACGAATCACCCGCGGATTCAAAATCATCAATGGTAATGCGGAGCAATACACGGTTTTCAGGAGTCATTGTTGTTTCCCAAAGCTGTTCAGGATTCATCTCCCCGAGACCTTTGTAGCGTTGGATGTAAGAGCCTTTCTTCGCATAATCGGTGATTTGGGTCAGTAACTCCAATAAATCACCCTTCAACGGCAAGTTCCAATCTTGAATTTTTTGGAAAATGTAATTGGCTTCAGCAAAATGAGGAGAAGCAAAAAGTTCATCATTGATATGCAACTCTTCCAATCCCTCTTTAGTTTGAACGAAGAGGTGCATATCTTCATCACTCACACTTTTAGAGAGGATGTTATTGCCTTGAGCCGTTAAGAATGTTTCGACTTTGGTATACATCTCTTTAAGCGGCAATGCAATCAAATCCGGATTTTCAATGAAATAACGGATCAATTCAACGAGTGCATAACGACGCTCTAACGCATCGAGGGTACTGCGGTAATGGTCAACCATTTTGAAGAAAGAGACAAGGTCGTTAACACCTACATTTAACTCTTCTGATTCTAACGCTTCGATACCGTTTTCGATCAAGAAGGCATTCATAACGCGGTCATCTTTAAAGTAAATCTCTTTTTTCCCTTTTTTATAGCGATACAATGGAGGCTGTGCCAAATAAAGGTAGCCGTTTTCAACGATTTTCGGCAAATAACGGAAGAAGAAGGTCAATAACAATGTTTGAATATGGCTACCGTCGACGTCGGCATCGGTCATGATGATGATCTTGTGGTAACGGAGTTTATCTTCGTTAAACTCTTCACCGATTCCGCAGCCGAGCGCGGTGATCATGTTTGTGATCTCTTCGGATTTTAGAATTTTATCGAGACGTGCTTTTTCAACGTTAAGAATTTTACCTTTGAGCGGCAAAATCGCTTGGAAAACGCGGTCACGTCCTTGTTTAGCCGAACCGCCCGCAGAGTCCCCTTCCACCAGATAAAGTTCGCTGATTGCAGGGTCTTTGCTTTGACAGTCTGCCAATTTACCCGGCAAGGTTCCCACCGTCATAGCATCTTTACGACGGGTGAGTTCGCGCGCTTTTTTAGCCGCTTCGCGTCCGCGTGCCGCCATAAGAGCTTTTTGGATGATGGCTTTGGCTTGAATCGGGTTCTCTTCGAAATATTTGGTCAGTTTTTCGTAGGTTACTTTTTGAACCAACGGTCGAACATAGGTATTTCCGAGTTTCCCTTTGGTTTGACCCTCAAACTGCGGTTCCGGTACACGAACGGAGACAACACAGATAAGACCCTCAGAGACATCTTCACCCGATAATGGGATATCTTTCTCTTTAGCGTTACCGTTTTGTTTGTTATAGTTGGAGATAACACGGGTAAGTCCCGCACGGAAACCGGCTTCGTGAGTACCGCCGTTAGGGGTATTGATGTTATTGACAAACGTGAACATTTTTTCGTCATAACTGTCGTTATACATCACGGCGATATCCATCTCGATATCTTCGATTTTTTCACTGAATGCAAACGGAGAGGCTACAACTACTTTTTTATTCACATCGGTAACGAATTGGCTGATACCGCCCTCGAAGTGATAGGTATTGCTGGCGCCGTTACGGTCATCTTTGAAAACGATGGTAATACGCGGATTGAGATACGCGAGCTCGCGGAAACGTTTTGCCAAATAGTCGTAATCGAAGATAATGGTTTCAGTAAAGATGGAAGGATCCGGAAAAAATTCGATTGTTGTTCCACGTTTACGGGTTGTTCCGGTAACCGCTAACGGCTCTTGAGGGATACCGCATTTGAAATTTTGTTCAAACGATTGACCCTCACGGAAAATAGTCATTTTCAAATCTGATGAGAGTGCATTAACAACCGATACCCCTACCCCGTGCAAACCGCCCGAGACTTTATAGGTATCTTTGTCAAACTTACCACCGGCATGCAATACGGTCAAAACAACCGTAGCCGCTGATATTCCCTCCGTCGGGTGCATATCGGTCGGAATACCGCGACCGTTATCGCTGACGACTGCAGTGCCGTTTTTAGTTAACGTTACCGTGATCGTATCACAATGCCCTGCCATCGCTTCATCGATAGAGTTATCAACGACTTCGTAGATTAGATGATGAAGCCCGCGATGACCGGTATCACCGATGTACATACCGGGTCGTTTTCGAACGGCTTCGAGACCTTTGAGGACTTTAATATTACTAGCACCGTAATTTTCCATAGTTGCTCCAGCTTTTAAGCGTGTTTAATGCTTTATTTTACCGTAGTGAAACTAAAAAATAGGTTTTATGAGGAATAACCCCTAAAAAGGGGAGAGAAAGAGAGAAAAAAAATAGATTAAATCACAATCGGCATTACGATAGTTTTAAAATTTTGATCTTTTAAAACAAACGGTTGATTCGATTCATTGGCTTCGAGGGTGAATTCAGTACTATTGACTTGAGATAAGAAATCCAAAATATAGCGGCTGTTAATCGCGAGAATAAACGGTGTTTCAAATCCGTTTTCTATTTCTACCGTTGTTTTTGCTTCGATATTGTCGTCACTCAAACTTTCAAATAAAATAGCATCATGTTGGAAAGTGAGTTTCAGATCATTGGAAATAGTCGTAATTTGCTTGATAGCGGTCACTATGACGCTTTTTGGAAGGGTTAGAACACGTTGAGCGTCTTTAGGGATAATTCGGCTGTAATCAGGGAATTTACCGTTAATGAGTTTAGTATAAAAAAGAGAGTCTTCGGATTTGATTATGAGATGGGTATTGTCATAATAAATTTCAATGTTATCGGTAAAAAGTTTTTGTATTTCGATAATCGCTTTTTTAGGGACAATGATGGAGAGTTCTGCATCATTCTGACTCTCTATGTGAACAAGAGCGAGACGTCTGGTATCGGTAGAAACAAAATTGATCTGATTGCTTTTAATATCGATCAATGCACCGTTAAGTTCAAATTTCGGATTATTGGTATCCGTTGCAGGAGTTATTTTTTTCAATGACTCAATCAAAAGATGTGAATTGATTGCAATGTTTGGTTTTCCATCTGTTGTCGGGAATGCTGGAAATTCTGAACTTTTATAGGTAGGGAGTTTAAAATTCGATCTTTTTTGTCGAATAAGGAGTGTATCTTTATCAAGAGTGAGTTCAACTTCTTCATCTTTGAGGATACGGATAATATCAAGAAGCTTTTTACCGTTTGCGGTAAGGGAACCGGGTTCTTCTACACTGAGTGAATTGGTTTGAATAGAGAGACCTATTTCATAATCAGTAGCTTTAGCGGTAAGGGTTCTGCCATCTGTTGAAAGTAGAATATGGGAAGTAATTTGTGATGTATCTTTTTTCTCTAAAAAAGGTTGAAGATGAAGAAGGATATTTTCCAAGACCGACTTGTCAATGGTGATTTTCATAAAAGACTCCTTTTATTATATAAAGCATTAATTATAATAGTTAGTAATAAGGGGGTGTGAATGGGTGAAAACACACCATTAACTCCCATCTCTCCTGCATTGGTGATGTGATGAACCGATTCTCTTTCATTCACATCTATTCACTTATGTACGAATTATAGCTTTTTTAAAAGGGCTTTACAAACCAAATAATTTATTCAGGCGTTGCAACTGAGACTTTATTGGAGAGTTCTTCTATTTTAACTCGGAAATCTTCATCGTTTTTCATTAACTCTTGAATTTTTTTCATGGTATGACTAACTGCCGTGTGATCTTTCATTCCGAAATATTGAGCGAGTTGAGGCATTGAATTCGGTGTTAGTGAACGTGAAAGATAGATAGCAATTCGGCGGGCGTAAACGATGTTGCTATTACGGCTTTTTGAACGGATTTCACTGGGTTTGATATTGAGCTCTTTCGCCACGGTTTCCATAATAAGGTCAGTGGTAATATTGCTCCGTTTTTCTGCCATTTGCTCTTTGAGGACGTTTCGGGCAAATTCGATCGTGATATCGACACCCATAAGTTGTGAATAGGCATTGAGTTTAGAGAGGATACCTTCGATTTCACGGGTGTTATTTTCGATAATCGTCGCGACGTAGTTGATCACTTCACGGTCGAGCTTGACACGGTTAATCTCACATTTTTTCTTAATGATTTCGATCTTCGTTTCGAGTTCGGGAGGTTGGATATCGGCAACAAGACCCGATTCAAAACGGCTTTTGAGCCGTTCTTCGAGTCCTCCGATTTTTTTAGGGGGTTTATCGGAGGTAATAATGATTTGCTTATTTTCATTACGAAGCGCATCAAAGGTGTGAAAGAACTCTTCTTGGATTTGATTTTTGTTGCTGAGAAATTGGATATCGTCGATGAGGAGCAAATCACATTTACGGTATTTGTCTTTGAACCGATCCATAGTGCGATTACTGAGATGGCGTGAAAAATCATTTAAAAATTGTTCTACTGAGGTATAAATAACCGTTTTTCCCTGTGCCAACATTACATTACCGACCGATTGCATCAGATGGGTTTTACCTAAACCGACACCTCCGTAGATAAAGAGGGGATTATAAACAACACCCGGCTTTTCGCTTACATTTTTAGCGGCGATAAACGCAAAATTATTGGAATCTCCTACAACAAAGTTTTGAAACGTATAAGAGGGATTCAGTAAAGAACCGCCGGAACGCTCTAAATTAGCAGGTACAGAAGCATTCTGAGTAGATGTAGGGATAGTTGAAGATTGGATCAAAATTGATACGGTAGGTTTGATATTGGTTTTAATTTCGAACAGATGAGCAATTTTATCGGCAAATTTAGTTCGAACCCAGTTGGCTATTAGAGCATTGGGGACACGAAAAATAGCCAAGTTACTTTTTGATTCAGCTTCATCATAGGTGAGTTGTTTGATGTAGCGTTGGTAGTCGATCTCATTGATCTCCCCTTTGAGTGCATTCAAAACCTGTTTACCGATCGAATTCATCTTTTCCCTTCGTGTGAATAGTGATGTGAATAATACCGATATTTGCCTATAATTAGGATCAAAGAAATGGTGAATATCTTTTATTCACCCATGTGAATAGGAAAAAAATGAATATTTTAGGTATCGATCCCGGAACTCGAAATTGCGGATATGCGATTGTGGCCATTGAGGGTCAAAAAATACGACTTATCGAAGCAGGACTTATTAAAATAAAAGCCGAAGCACTTCAATACCAAATTCCCCAAGTGGCAGAAGCAATCGAACAACTTTTCGCTGCCCATAAAATTGATGAAGTAGCCATGGAAGATATTTTTTATGCCCATAATCCTAAAACGGTGCTAAAGCTCGCTCAGTTTCGCGGAGCAATAACGTTGAAGCTTTTACAGGAGTATGGAATGTTTGCCGAATATACGCCGTTGCAGGTTAAAAAAGCGTTGACGGGAAAAGCGAAAGCGGCAAAAGAGCAAGTGGCATTTATGGTAAAACAGATTCTAGGGATTACAAAAGAGATAAAACCGCTGGATATTACCGATGCTATGGCAGTAGCAATAACGCATGCACAAAGGGTAAAACTCGATTTGAATAAAAAAGCGCAAGAATCACGAAAGAGCAGTATTAAAATTATAGGATAGAAAAAGGATAAGCGACCAACACACCAGGAAGGTCGCTAAGTCAGAAGTGTATCGAAAGAGTCTTAGACTCCCTTAATAATTTTCGATTGATGAGCGACTTAAGTGTTACTCTCTGTTAACCCCCTAAAAGATTTCTGAATTCCAAAAAAATAGTTCATTTTTTTCCTAAGTGTGTAATATTCACACTGTGAGAGGATTGTGAATAACTAAACCCCTTTATTACGGGAAATGATGAAAAAATCTTCTCCACTTCAGAAATTCTTTATCTAAATATACCCTGAATCACTCTTCCTTTATATAGCCTGAAATCCCTATTTTTAGGGCTTTAAGAGAATTTAACCTCTTTAATAATCAATTAAGCCATTGTTATAAAAAGTTATTCACATAAATTGAGAATTTTTTTCATTATCAGAAGGTAATCTTTACGTAATCAAAACGTAATCACTCTGAAATTAACATGATTTACCGTTTCATAAAAAGAAGCACATAGCATTTCTATGTACTTTTATAAAGGGAAATCCAATGGTTAGTGCAGAATATATTTTACGCAAAGAACATCCGAAACTGTTTCGATATCCAACGGTGATAAAAAAAACGATTGTTGGATTAACCCGTCTGCTTCTTCATGAAAAATCGATTAACCGCTTTATGGAGATTCATCAAGAGAAAAGCGGATTAGAATTTATTGATGCTGTTTTGGAACATTTAAATGTTTCGTATAAAACCGTTCATAAACAGATCGAAAACATTCCTACGATGGGTAAAGTAATAATTGTTGCCAATCATCCTTTAGGGGCGTTAGATGCCCTTTGTTTGATTCAGATGGTATGCTCAGTTCGTCAAGACAAAAAAGTGAAAATTGTTGCCAATCGTATGTTAGGTGAAATTACACAACTCAAAGAGTATATGATTGGTGTGGACAATATAAATGATAGAGTTTCCAAATATGCCCTACAGCAGATTGATAAGGCGTTGCAAGCTGAGGAAGCCGTTATCTTTTTCCCCTCAGGTGAAGTTTCCCGTGCTGGATTATTCGGTATCAAAGAAGGTACTTGGAAAGGGGGATTTATTAAATTTGCCAAGCGCAATACCACACCGATTCTCCCTATCTATATAAAAGGGAAAAATAGCCCACTCTTTTATCTCCTCTCATGGGTTTATAAACCGCTTGGTGGATTGCTACTCAGTCATGAAATATTTGCCGCACGTAACCGTGTATTTGATTTTACCATCGGGGAGATGGTGAGTGAAAAAGCACTCAGCGATTTTAATCTCACGGAAAAAAGACATGCAAAATTATTTCGAAAACATCTTCTCCGAATTGCTCAAGGGAAAAAAGGGATCTATCCGACAGAGTGTTCAATTGCCCATCCGGTTTCTCGTCAAGAGCTTAGAGCTGAACTTCGTAAAGGGGAGTTGTTAGGATTAACGAGCGATAACAAAGAAATTTATCTTATCGAACAAGAAAATGCTCCGAACATACTCAATGAGATTGGGCGCCTCAGAGAGTACTCTTTTCGAAAAGTAGGAGAAGGGAGTGGTCATGCACGCGATATCGATGCGTATGATCGTTATTATCACCATTTGGTATTATGGGACGATGAAGCGTTAGAGATTGCAGGAGCGTATCGTATCGGCGAATGCGAATGGATTCTCTCTTGGCTGGGGCGAGAGGGACTTTATATGTCTGATTTGTGCACGATGAATGAGCAGTTTGATACGGTATTGGAGGATGCAATAGAGTTGGGACGCAGTTTTGTGCAGCCGAAATATTGGGGAAGCAGAGCGTTGGATTATTTGTGGCAAGGGATCGGTGCGTATCTCAGTCATAATCCGCATATTAAATATATGATGGGACCGGTGAGTATTTCAGGGAGTTTTCCTAAACATGCGCAAGAGGCATTGGTCTATTTTTATACCCTCTATTTCGGTGCAAATCATACGATGGTAAAAGCCAAATCCCCTTTTCGCTTATCCGATTATGTTCAGGAAGAGTTCAAAATACTCTTCAGTGGTGAGAATTACAGTGAGGATTTTAGAGTGCTCAAAGACTATCTCAAAGCGTTGGATGTCTCTGTCCCTACCCTCTATAAACAATACAGTGAACTGTGTGAAGAGGGGGGCGTTCAGTTTATGGATTTTGGAATCGATACCGATTTTAACAACTGTATCGACGGCTATATTCTTGTCGATATCCGTAAAATAAAAGAGGCGAAGCGGCAGCGCTATATTAATAACGCTACCTGATTACCCTCTTGAAATACCCATCGCCTCAAAGCACTCTTGTATAAAATCTTTCTCAGAGACAATGCAAAAATGCTCATTTTCATACGTAAATTCAAGTGAATGGGCATGAAGTAACAACCGAGTTGATCCCCCTATTCTCAATCGATCCTCGGGTGACAACTCTTTTTTTATAAACTGTGTGACCTCTTCTTCATCAGGGCCGTAGACAGGGTCACCGACAATCGGATGTTTCACGTGGAACAAATGAACCCGTATTTGATGGGTACGTCCCGTAAGCGGTGAGGCTTCTACGAGTGTCATATCGTACTGTGGAAAGTAACGAAGCGGTTTAATAATGGTATGGGCAGGTTTCCCTTTAGGGTCAACTTTAACAACCATACTGATCAAAAGATTGGGATGGTCAATTCGAAATAGAGGTTCTTGAATATCAATTTGCTCCTTTACCTCCCCTCTTACCATCGCAAGATATTTCTTGGTTATAGCACGTTCTGAGAATAACCTCTTTAAAACAGATTCGCTGTTTTTATGACGAGAGATTAAAACCAATCCGCTCGTCTCTTGATCGATACGATGGGTTGCGTTAGCATCCTCACCGAATTGATGTTTTATCTCATCATTCAACGTATAGGGAGATTGTCGGCTATGGGGGTGAACACTCAAACCGCTCGGTTTGTCATACACTGCAAAGTCGTTAGCAACAAACATCGGTTTGAATCCTCGGGTAACGGGTTCAAAACAGATGAATTCACAATCGCCTTCAACAAAGCCGAATTGATCACACATAACGATACCGTCTTGGGTGAGACGTCCTCTGGCAATCAGACGTTGTCCTTCACTTCGTGAGAGTCCAAGTTCTTTTATTAAAAAGGGCAGTGCCATTTGACGTTCAGGCGAATGCAATTTTTTGGTGATGAACGGCATGGATTTATTTCTCTTTCATCGCATCGAAACACTGAGATACAAAATCTTCTTTGGAGATAACATGGTAAGGAATCTCATTGTAGGTAAATTCTAGTGAATGGGCATGTAGTAATAGACGTGATGCGCCGGTATTGATAAAGCGTTCCTCGTTAGACATCTCTCTATCTAAAAAGCGGACAGCGTCATTTTCGTCTTGTCCATAAATCGGATCACCGACAATCGGATGTTTCACGTGGAACAAATGAACCCGTATCTGATGCTGACGCCCCGTAAACGGAGAGGCTTCAACAAGAGTCGCATTAATATCGGGAAAATATTCCAGAGGCTTTATAAAGGTTCGAGAGGGCTTTCCTTCAGGATGAACGCGCACAATCATACGGATAATAGAACTAGCATCTTCACGACGCAGCAGAGGCTCCTCTATATCGAGAGGCTCTGCCAGATGTCCTCTAACCATTGCTAAATATTTTTTTGTAATTTGGCGCTCTTCAAACATCATCTTTAAAGAACGTTCGGATACTTTATTTCGAGCGGCTAGAACCAAACCGCTTGTCTCTTGATCAATCCGATGGGTAATGTTAGCGTCATGTCCGAAACGGTGTTTGATCTCATCGTTGAGAGAGTACGGAGTGTGTCTGTTTTGAGGATGGACGAGAAGACCGCTCGGTTTATCATAGACGGCAAATTCTTCTTCGACAAACGTAGGTTCTAGTCCTAACGTCAAAGGTTCAAAACAAATAAAATCAAAAGTCCCTTCGATAAACCCCGCATTGTTCGCCATCACTTCTCCCTCTTGTGAAAGACGCCCTTTAGCAATTAAACGTTGCGCTTCGCTTTGGGTTATCCCTAACTCTTGCATTAAAAAGCGAAACGCTTTTTGACGAGTCGGAGAGTGAAGTTGTTTGGTAATGAAGGGCAATTTAATTCCTTTTTAGGGAGGGTTAGATAGACTAAAGATATAGTTTAAGCGCGATATATAAAGCGCATTTTAGCATAGTAAGGAAGCAGATATGGTAGATCGTTACGCCAGAGAAGAGATGAAATCCAAATGGAGTATCCAAGCAAAATATCAAGCGTGGCTCGATGTTGAAAAGGCGGTTGTCGTTGCGTGGAATAAATTGGGTCTCATCCCCGATGAAGATGCAGAGAAAATCGTTAAGAACGCAGGATTCTCTGTAGAGCGTATTGATGAGATCGAAGCGATCACTCGTCACGATTTGATTGCATTTACGACATCCGTTTCAGAAACTCTCGGAGAAGAGAGTCGCTGGTTCCATTATGGTATGACAAGTTCAGATACGGTTGATACGGCTGTCGCATTACAAATGCGTGATTCATTGGAATTGATTATCGAAGATGTCAAAATGGTTATGGCCTCGATTAAAACAAGAGCCGAAGAGCATAAGATGACTTTAATGGTGGGACGCTCACATGGTATTCACGGCGAGCCGATTACGTTTGGTTTGGTGTTAGCGGTTTGGTACGATGAGATGGCGCGCCATTTGACAAACTTGGAACAAACAATGGAAGTGATCTGTGTCGGTCAAGTTTCAGGGGCGATGGGAAATTTTGCTCACGCACCGTTAGAACTTGAAGAGTATACGTGTGAAGCGTTAGGGCTTAAATCAGCTCCTGCGTCAAACCAAGTTATCCAACGTGATCGTTATGCACGTCTCGCTTCGGCGCTCGCATTGATGGCAAGCTCGATCGAGAAATTTGCGGTACAGGTTCGTCACTGGCAACGCACTGAAGTGTATGAGTGTGAAGAGTTTTTCGCTAAAGGGCAAAAAGGCTCAAGCGCAATGCCTCACAAGCGTAATCCGATTTTGACTGAAAACATAACAGGGTTAGCGCGGATGGTTCGTGCCTATGTTATCCCTGCGATGGAAAACGTAGCGTTATGGCATGAGCGTGATATCTCTCACAGCTCAACTGAGCGTTTCTGGTTGCCGGACAGTTTTGTCACGAGCGATTTCATGCTTCACCGTTTTAACAGTGTTATTGCTAACCTCGTTGTCTATCCTGAAAACATGATGCGTAATCTCAACCTAACCGGCGGTTTGGTTTTTTCTCAACGTGTTTTACTCGAACTTCCTCTTAAAGGGGTAAGTCGTGAAGATGCGTACCGCATTGTTCAACGCAATGCGATGAAAGTATGGGAGGGGTTGCAACAAGGAAACAGTGCCGTTAATGAAAAAGGGGAATCCCTCTATCTTCAATATTTGTTAGCGGATGAAGAATTACGTAACTCTTTGAGTGAAGAGGCAATTCGTGAATGTTTCAACTTTGATTACTATACTAAAAATGTGGATAAAATTTTTGCACGGGTGTTTAAATAATTATCATAAAAATAGTTTTTTTTGACATAAGAAACAATACAATATTCAGTGATTATAATACAGCTTTTAGAGAGTGTGAGGAAGAAAAATGTTAACTATTGTTAAACGTAACGGACGTCGTGAGCCGTTAGATATTACGAAGATTCAAAAATATACGTCTGCTGCCGTAAAGGGACTGATTAATGTTTCGCAAAGCGAGTTGGAGGTGGATGCCCAAATCCAGTTTCGTGACGGGATTAACAGCAATGAGATTCAGCATACCCTTATTAAAACAGCAGTCGATAAGATCGATATCGATTCTCCTAACTGGACCTTTGTAGCGTCTCGTCTCTTCTTGTACGATTTATACCATCGTGTAAACGGTTTTACAGGATACGGAAGCTTAGAGAGCTACTTTGAACGTGGTGAAGCCGAAGGGCGCATTCTTCTTGGTCTTAGAGATAAATACAATTTAGCAGATTTAGATGCGTACATCGTCCCTGAGCGCGATTTAGAGTTTAACTACCTCGGCGTTAAAACATTGTATGACCGCTATTTGATCAAAGACCGTCAAGGCGATCCGATTGAACTCCCTCAGCATATGTTTATGGCTGTCGCGATGTTCTTAGCACAAAACGAGTCTGATCGTCAGGGTTGGGCGAAAAAGTTCTACGATATGATGTCTAAATTCGAAGTGATGATGGCAACCCCTACTCTCTCTAACGCCCGTACAAACCGTCATCAGCTTAGCTCGTGCTATATCGGCTCAGCTCCCGATAATATCGAAGGGATTTTTGATGCCTACAAAGAGATGGCATTGCTCTCTAAATTTGGCGGAGGGATCGGTTGGGATTGGACGCAGGTTCGCGCCATGGGATCGTTTATCGACGGACATAAAAACGCCGCCGGCGGAACCGTACCGTTTTTGAAAATCACCAACGACATCGCTATCGCGGTCGATCAGCTCGGAACTCGTAAAGGGGCTATCGCCGTCTATCTCGAGCCGTGGCACATGGATGTTAAAGATTTCCTTGATGTGAAGAAAAACTCAGGGGAAGAGCGACGACGTGCCCACGATTTATTTCCGGCATTGTGGATTAATGACATGTTTATGAAGCGTGTCGTCGAAGACGGAATCTGGACGATGTTCGATCCGTTTGATGTTAAAGAGCTTAGTGAGCTTTACGGAGCGGAGTTTGAAAAACGGTACCTTGAACTCGAACAAGATCCTGATATCGTAAAAGAGCACACAAAAGCAAAAGATTTATGGAAAAAAATCTTAACGTCGTACTTTGAAACGGGGAGTCCATTCTTGTGTTTCAAAGACAGTGCCAACCGTGCCAATCCGAATGACCATTTCGGTATTATCCGCAGCTCAAATCTGTGTACCGAAATTTTCCAAAACACTCAGCCGAACCACTATTTGATCAAAATCAAATACGAAGACGGATCGTTTGTGACGTATGAAGAAGATGAGATCGTTAAAGTCGACAGCGGAATCGAAAAACCGGCGAACAAAGTTACCGCCCTCGATTCCCTCGGCGGACGCCCGATCTATATCGTCGAAAAAGAGAAAGTGGACGGTGCGACGGCGGTATGTAACCTTGCATCCGTTAACCTCTCGCGTGTTCACACCAAAGAGGATATCGATCGCATCGTTCCCGTAGCGATTCGTGCTCTCGATAACGTCATTGATCTGAACTTCTATCCGTTGGAAAAAGTAAAACGGACTAACCTACGCAGCCGTGCCATCGGTTTGGGTGTAATGGGTGAAGCACAGATGCTCGCAGAGAACCACATCGTATGGGGAAGCCAAGAGCATTTCGATAAAGTCGATGAAGTGATGGAAGCGGTCAGTTATAACGCGATTCTCGCATCAAGTAATCTCGCTGTCGAAAAAGGGTCTTACGCTGAGTATCAGGGTTCTAAATGGAGCCGTGGAATCCTCCCGATGGATCACGCAACCGCAGAGGTACAAAATCTTGTGGATCGCGGCGGATTGTTTGCTCCGAATTATGAGTGGGATGAACTTCGTGAAACGATCAAAAAGCAGGGGATGCGTAACGGCTATCTGATGGCGATCGCACCGACGAGTTCTATCTCAATTCTTACAGGGACGACGCAGACGATTGAGCCGATCTACAAACGCAAGTGGTTTGAAGAGAATCTCTCAGGGCTTATTCCGGTTGTTGCGCCGAAACTGAGCCCTGATACGTGGGGATACTACACACCGGCGTATGATTTGGATCAAACGATCCTTGTCAAAGCGGCGGCAATCCGTCAAAAATGGATCGATCAGGGACAAAGTCTCAATATCTTTATCACCCTTGATCGTGCCAGCGGAAAATATCTCAACGATATCTATATGCTCGCATGGAAACTGGGTCTCAAATCGACCTACTATCTCCGTTCCCAATCACCGGAGCAAAAACAAGATACGGCGGATCGCTCAATGGAGTGTGAAGGGTGCCAGTAAAGCCCCTGAGCATCTCTACGCTCAAAAACCTATTGGAGCGTATCGATGCAGCTCGTCACGGTGAAATCCGCTCTCTAACTCCCCTCTCCCCTACTTCGATCGAAATTCGTTTCAGTGTTCAGGATATCGCGCGCGGTTATGATTGGATCGATGTGCTGTTTCGACTCGAGGGTGTGAGTGATGCCAAACTCGTGAGCGACAATGTTCTACGTGGTTTGGATATGAGCGAGGGGATAACGGTGGAGATGGATACGAACGGTTGTGTTTTAGCAATCGGGAACTACAGCGGTCGTGCTAATGAGGCGCCGTTTTATATCCTCGGTACCTCGATCGGTTACGAAGAACTCCCCTTTAGTGGCTAAAATGGGTCATCTTGTAGAATTTTTATTTGGTTTGATTTCTATAACGGGAACTCCAGACAAAAAAAGCAGTTTATTTTTTAAACGATTTTTTATCGGTGTTGTTTTTTTGATGGTATTGAGCGCGGTTGTTTATGTGATTACTCATAAGTGAGAATGTAAAAGCTCACAGACACAACTTTCTATCATCGTATAGACATGCTCAAACCCTTCAAAACCATCGAAAAAGTAGGGATCAGGTACATCTGCACCCTCATGTCCGTAATCCCCTAATTTGACCAAATTCTGACACCCTAACGATTTGAGATCGCGATAATTACTTTCATCCAATGCGACGATAAGATCAAAGGTGCTGAAATCGGCTTTTTTAACCTGACGGGCGCGAAGGTGGGAGATATCGATATCGTGTTTTTTGGCTACCGTTATGGAGTGTTTACACGGTGTTTCACCCACATGCCAGCTTCCTGTCCCCGCCGAATCGACGGCGATCGTGAGACTATCCTCCTCTATCAGTTTACGTGCTACCCCCTCGGCGATCGGTGAGCGGCAGATATTGCCGAGGCAAACAAAGAGGATGGATCTCATAAAAGGTTAGCTTCGTCGTTTTAGGAGAGGTTTGTTTGTACGGCTGTTTTCGCTTGCGACCGTTTTCCAAAGTTTCGGGAGATTGGAGGAGAGCTCTTGGCCACGGTAGAGTTCTGCTTCGGTGAGTTCGTAGTACATAGCATCGCGACTGACACGCGCCCAATCGCTCCCTTGTGCCGCAACGTAATTCCATAGGGCATAGGCGAGGGTATTGTTTGTTTTGACCCCTACTCCATTTTTGTAGAGCCATCCGAGGATGAGCTGAGCGTCCGAATTTCCATTTTTAGCCGCTATCTTAAATAAACGGGACGCCTCTTTATGATTTTGGGGGGTGCCGATCCCCTCTATCATCAAAACACCCAGTGCGACTTGAGAATCGGGATGATTTTTTTGCGCACCGATTTTAAACATACGGAGTGCTTCTTTGAAGTTAGCCGGGGTTCCAAAGCCACGGAGATTCATGATCCCCAAATAATAGAGAGATTGAACGCTCCCTTGCTGTGAGGCGGGGATAAGGGCTTTGCGTGCTTCGATGTAGTTTTCGTGGTAAAAAGCGGCTTCACCCTCTTTGGCTAATTGTTCGATGGATGAAGCGTGTAAGGATGAGAGACTTACGAGGAGTGACAAAAATGCTAAACCCATTTTACAATTTGACATAGTAAGCTCCCTCATCAAGGATAGTGTTATTTTACCATAATAGCTTAAGTTAAAAATAGAGAAATGAAATTACTCTATATTCTTTTCTAATAGACAGAGGAAAAATCCGTCAATAGTATCGGTCGGCAAAATGCGTACACCGTTTTGGATACGTTCATCAAAAACCTCTTTTCCCCAGCGCTTCAGAGGCTTTTGGACATTATCAAATGGCAATGTGAGGGGAATAGTCTTTAAATGCTCTCCATGGCGTTCTAAGAGATGCTGGAGAGGTATTTCATTCTCTTCGGGAGAAAACGAACAGGTGCAATAGAGGAGTTTTCCCCCCGGTTTGAGGGCATCGAATGCAGAGAGGAGCAAACGGCGTTGGAGACGGGAGGTCTCTTTCACTTTATGAATCGACCAAAACGACATCGATTTGGGTTCATGCGTTTTAAATCGTGCTTCGGAAGAACACGGGGCATCGAGCAAGATACGATCAAACATCTCAGGACATTTTTTTCCGATACTACGGCCGTCCGCCATATAGGTGTGGGCGTTGGTCACCCCTTGGGCGTCAAGATTGGCTTTGAGACGGAAGAAACGCTCTCGTGAGGGCTCAACGGCGGAGAGCCATCCGCTGTTTTGCATCATCCCTGCAAGCATCAGCGTTTTCCCTCCGGGGGCGGCAGCAAGGTCGAGCACCGTCTCATCAGGCTGTGGCGCAAGGAGCATAGGCGCGACCATAGATGCGAGATTTTGGATGTACAGACGTCCACCGTAAAAAGCGTCACTCTGGGTAAGGGGGAGTTTCTCTTCGGGAGAAATTCGATAAACCCCCTCCATCCATTCTACTCTCTCAAAGACAATGTCGGCAGATTTGAGTTCGGCTTCGAGCTCTGCGGGGGTTGTTTTGAGGGTGTTGACACGAAACGTGACCTGTTTAGGGGCGTCAAAAGTTTTGAGGATTGATTCAAATCGCTCATGTGGAACAATACGCTCTAAACGCTCACGAAACGCTTCGGGGAGACTCATTTTCGAACCACCCCATCCAGTACAGGGACGAAATCGCATATTTCGAGGGTATCTTCATGGATTACCCCCCCCTGCTTCGTAAAGCGTGTAATGACCTGTTCACGACCTTTGTCGATGGGAGCAATCAAAATCCCCCCCTCGCGAAGCTGATCGAAGAGTTTTTTTGGAATGGCGCGTGCCGATGCCGAAAACAAAATACGATCAAACGGGGCATATTGTTCCCAGCCGTTTTGACCGTCGTCCGTGCGGGTATGAATATTTCCCAGATGGAGGTGGCGAAAGCGCTCTTTTGCCTCCAAAAGAAGCGATTCGATACGCTCAATCGTAAAGACCCGACGGAAAACTTTGGACAATACCGCCGCTTGATAGCCGCTGCCGCATCCGATCTCGAGGACGCTGTCACACCCCTCAGGGCTTAGATACTGAGTCATTTTAGCAACCGTAAGCGGTGAGGAGATGTACTGCTGTGCCCCGATAGGGAGGGCGTCGAGGCGGTACGCGTTGTGGCGCATTGCCAGAGGGACAAACGCCTCGCGATTGGTATGGATAATCGCGTTTTTAACGAGTGGACGGAGGGGAAATTTCTTGGCAATTTCATCCGCCATACGGGTGGTTTTAATAATGGTGATTTTATCGATGCTCATTCTATTCCTACGTTGAGGTATCGGCGCATGGAGAGGATCGTGCGCTCTTCATAGTGTGAGGAGATACTCTCTTCGCCATTGTTGCGGATCTCTCCGCCAAAAGGGGTGATTATACCGCTCATTGCCGAAGTATCGGCGTTGGCAGCATCGGAAGCAATAACATAGCATTGGTTCATTAGGGCAAGCGCAGTGGTGAGGGTGACGAAGTGGTCGCTTCGCAGTTTCCCCCACTGTGCCGGAACGGCAATGATATCACACCCCTCCAACTGTTGCCAAAGCGCTTTAAATCGCAGTTCAAAGCAGATTAAA
>NZ_MIBU01000300.1:0-4049 GCF_001830725.1 Sulfuricurvum sp. RIFOXYD12_FULL_44_77 | reverse complement strand
GAATAATATCGGGGTCTTCCCGCAGCGCCGCCCGCAGAGCATTTCCGAAACTGAGAGTGTCCTGCCCGACACTGCGCTGATTGATAATACATTTCCGATCTTTATGGACAAACTCGATCGGATCTTCAATCGTAATAATATGCTTACGGCGCTTCCAGTTAATCTCATCGATCAAGGCTGCAAGTGTCGTTGATTTACCGCTTCCCGTAACTCCCGTAACGAGGACCAGTCCCCGTTCCATCTCTGCAAAGGTATGGACTACTTCAGGAAGCTTGAGTTCTTCAATACTCAAAATTTTAACGGGAATTAAACGGAAAACTGCCGATACCCCTTCCATTTGAAAAAAGATATTGATACGAAAACGGGTATTTTCATCAAACGGATAGACCAAGTCCAGCTCTTTTTTCTCTACCAACTCGGGAAAACGGGTCCGTAACAGCTCTTTGGCAAAAATCAAAGCATCGTCTTTTGAAAAAATCTCACCGGAGAGGGGGATAATCTCTCCGTTGATACGGGCTCGAACGACACTGTTGGCTTTGACATGGAGGTCACTTCCCCCTGCATCCACCATACGGCGCAAGTATCCTCGTATTTTTTTCAATACCTCAAAGTTGAGTTCACCCAACTCCGTATGACTAAAACTTTGTTGACTCATAGTATTACTCCAATGCGTTGAGGATTTCAGTGAAAGCAACTTTAAAAGCTTCCAATCCTTCTTCTATCTGCTGTGCAATAACGGTGTCCATCTCCACCCCTGCAGCCGCTACACTTTTTTGATGCTCTTCAATGGTAGCCGCACTCATTGGAAGTTTCAATGTTCTATCTCCTCCGCTTACATACGCATCAATGGTAGCGATCGGTGCGGTGTTGACACTGTTGGGAGCTAAAAGTTCATCGATATAATAGGAGGCTCGGAACTCAGAGCCTTTCACCCCTGTACTGGCAAACAAGACACGACATTTCGAGATTCCTAACGCTTCGACACGATTGTAAATATCGGCGGCATTTACAATCCCCATCAGACCCGACCTTACACCATGGGAACGAAGTGTCTCGTCAATTGCTCTATCGATTCGGCTGACAAAGACGCTGATCACCGTATCCACCGACGATTTTTTCGACGCTTTGTTAAACGCTTCCGCACATTTAAGTGCTTGATCTACCGAAAATATCAATGTTGCATTGACGGGAATCCCTCGTGAAGCCAGTGCTTCCATAGCTCCATATCCCGCTTCGGTTGCAGGAACTTTGATCATTACATTGGGACGGTTGATACTCGCATGAAGGCGTATCCCCTCAGCGATCGTAGCTTCGGTATCATCACACAAAAACGGATCAACCTCGATACTCACGTACCCGTCATCTCCGGCATCGTATAAGGGGCGCAAGATATCTGCCGCTTTTTGTATATCGTAAATGGCCAATGCTTCGTATTTTTCTTTAGGAGAAAGATCAGAGAGGGTAGCCAGTTGTTCTTTGTAAGCTGGTGAGGTCAAAATCGCATTTTTAAAAATGGCAGGGTTCGATGTAGCCCCATTAATAACCCCTTTTTCTATCAGCTCTTTAAACCCTTCATCTAAAAATGTCCGTTCAATAAAATCGGCCCAAAGGGCAAAGCGTGCTTCCGCTAAATACATAAAAACTCCGAAACATAAATTAGGACTATTATGCCAAAAAATAATTAAAAATAGAGGTTCACACCAAGTTTGAATCGATCTTCTCTGTAATCTTGATCGATTCCTTCATAACTGCACTGTACTCCCCCCAGCGGACTCCATTGCCACCCTTGAGAAACCATAACGCGGCTTCGATCGCTGCCATCCAAATAGAAAATATGGCCTGCTTCAATATGGCTCTTCATCCGATTGCCCCAGTTGATCGCAGCCCCTGCACTAAACCCTAATCCGACATCGGCATTAAATCCGAATCTCACCTCCGGCTCACTTAAAACATAGCCGTACATCCCCTCATCTCCAAGGGATGCCCCTGCTCCCACACGGGTAACGAAGCTAAGTCTATCTCCTCCGTATTCGCGATCCCAACCGCTTTTCATGCGCCATGAAAACGGCTTAAAAAAATGACTTACCGGTGCAATAGAGGCGAGAGAGAGAACCGTCAATTTCTCTAACGTCACTTTATCATGATCCACCCCGATCAACGTATCGAGAAATTCGATTTGAGCACCGGAGAGATGTCCCGTATCATCTTCATCCAAGTCATGAAAAGCGGGACGCCACCCAATCAGTAGCGGTGAACGATCTTCAAACCACCCCTGTGAGAGGGCTATACGGGCAGAGTGATGGGCGCGATCAGGATTTGCTTTGGGAGATACAGCAACTAATTCTCCACTCCCCAGCGCGGCGCGGCGTGAGAGGAGTTCATAATAGCGCGCCGCATACACCTCTTTAGCCATTTTTCCCTCTATGTATTGATACTCAACCAGTTCCGCAGCCGCTTCGAGTGCAAAACGGTGCTCTTGTTTGGAGAGAGTCAACGTATCGAGTTCCGCACCATTTGTCTCTGTAGTACTTAAAGCTTTCACTGCCGAGATCCCTTGAGGAGAGAGGTGACGTTCATACGCAAGTAGCTGAGTCCGTTTTGAGGGGCGAAAATGTTTTGCTTCTACCAAAGCCTCTTCCTCGAAAGCGCGTACCGTATCGGGAGGGATAACATAATAGAAAAAGTGATCCCTCAAGTGAACGCTCGGACGGGCAATCTCGGTGAGCCACAACATATGATAGGAGCAATTCTCATCGAAAAAATAGTACCACGAGTTAATCCGCTGCAATTCCCAGATATGGCGCACCATCGCCATGACCTCATCAGGCGTTAAATTTAGATCGTATTCCCAGACATCTCTAGATTCGGAATCCCGATATTCTTTGAGTTTTTCATAATAAGGGAGCATCGAATAAAAGCCATAATAGCCCCCGAATAGCCCCTTATACGCAAATAACAATCCATTCGTCTCATCGGTGTGCGCTGCATAGTTGATCGCATACGACATGAGTTTAGACTCCATTTTGGAATCGATCCGTAAAAAAGTATGCCCGAACATCGATGCGGGGGAGTTGATATGGGCACTCGGAAATACCAGTGTCACACTCTGTGGATCCATCTTCGCAACAAGGGCTTCATACTCACGGCACTCCCCCTCACCGAAAGAGGTGTTAAGCTCGTGTTCCAGCCACGCTCTTCGAGCCGGAAAACGGCAAAAGACAGATTCATTGCTTCGGTTGGTATCCTCATTTAAGTGACGGATCGTTTCATCCAGTTCAGAGGTGAGATTTGTTTTCCCTTCCAATGAGAGAAAGAAAGCGGGATCGTCAATTTCACTTTCACCATCAGGGGAGTGCATCAAAAGATGCCAGTAGCGTGTATCGGAAAGATGTTTGGTATGAGCATGTGCAATCAGTTCATCGGTAGTTGTCGCATAAACCGCTAAACTCAGTGCGCATAATAATAAAAGAAAGGGCAAATAAAACCTCAAAATCTCTCGGAATGCATAAAATGCGCTCCGAGAAAATAATTAACCAGCGATAGTAGAAACGTTATCGAGAACCGTAGCCATATCGGCTTTTTCACTTGTGTAGATAGCATTGTAGTTTGCTTGAAGTGCTGATGCAAATTCCGCTTTGTCTTGAACATTCAAAAGCTCAGCAAGAGTGGAAACGCTTTCGCCTTGACCGATAGCGATCTCACGAGAGAGTTGATCCATATTCGACGCAACGAACTCTGCCGCACGCTCATTCATAACAAAACGTGCTTTTTTACATCCTGATGTCCCTGAAGTCACACCAAACGTTTGGTTACCCAATGTGCTATTTGTTGTTGCTTGTAGCGCCAACATTACCGCAGAACTGTCATCTTTGATAATTTGTGATCCGAGACCGCACCCTGTTTGACTATTTACGGTTGCAAAACCTGCGGTAGAGAGTGCCGCGATAGCTGCGATACTGATAAGAACTTTTTTCATTTATACCCCTTTTTCATAAGAATTAACAGAGAGTATAAAGGAATTAACCTTAAAAATTTCTCATTTTCCAATG
>NZ_MIBU01000299.1:0-5248 GCF_001830725.1 Sulfuricurvum sp. RIFOXYD12_FULL_44_77 | reverse complement strand
TTCCACAATTGTTACCAATGAGCTAAAGAGGATTAACTATGATGTATTTAGAAAGTAGAAGAACATTTTTAAAAGGGACCGCGCTCACCGTAGCGGGTGCCGCAATCGCTAAAGGGGTTTTTACCGTAGACGCAGCCGCTGAATCGGTAAAAGAGAGTAAATTCAGCAACACTCCGGATACTCTTTCGTTCTATCCTCCTCAAGATCAATGGAACCATTTCCAAGAACTTAGCGGTGTAGATTGGAAACGTGGCGGTATTGATCGACACGGTGTACAGAGTGAAAACAATCCTGACGGTATTTATGTCAACGATTTTATGATTGTTCCGACAGCGTGTTCAAACTGTGAAGCGGCATGCGGACTCACGGCATGGATTGACAAAAAGACCTTTACCGTTAAAAAATATATGGGTAACCCGTTGCATCCGGGTTCACGCGGACGCAACTGTGCCAAAGGGTACGCGGTTCAATCGCAAATGTACGATCCGGATCGTATCCCGTTTCCATTGAAACGTGCACCGGGTTCTAAACGTGGTGAGGGGAAATGGATCCGTACAACGTGGGATGAAGCCATGACTACTATCGGTAAAAAGATGGCCGATACCATCCGTAAGGGTGATCTTCTTTCTCGTAAATCGGTTATGTACCATGTCGGTCGTCCGAATGAAAACGGTTTCGTTCCACAAGTGTGGGAAACATTAGGTCTTGACTCGTACAACTCCCATACCAACATCTGTTCTTCCAATGGTCGTACTCCGACGATTTGGACAGCTAATGATGACCGTACCAGCCCCGATTGGGCCAATGCAAAATTGATTTTCTTGAACTCTTCGCATGCAGCGGATGCGGGGCACTATTTTCAGCAATCAGCAAGCTTTATCGCCGATGCGCGTAAAAAAGGGGCTAAACTCGTCGTTATGGACCCACGTATGTCGAACTCTGCGGGGATGTCGGATCTTTGGATTGCGGCATGGCCGGGGACGGAAGCGGCGATTTATCTCTATTTGGCAAACCGTATTCTCAATGAAAATATGACCGACAAAAAGTTTGTCAAAAAATGGTTCAACTGGGAAACGTTGATGAACGATTCTGAGCATTTGAATTTTATGCTTACAAAAGGTCAAATTACGAAGCTTCCAGCTGATCGCAGTTTTGAGAGCTATATGGAATTGCTCAAAGATATGTATGCTCCCTATACACTTGATTATGCGGTAAAAGAGACCCATGTACCTGCGTATAAACTCGAAAAACTCTATGAGATGTTTATTTGGGCGGGAGATGCGATCTCTACCTATATCTGGCGTGCAGCAGCTGCGGGTAACCGTGGTGCATGGATGGGCGGACGTGCGGCGTACTTTTGTATCGGTCTTCGCGGAGCTATCGGAACCGAAGGGGGAACATTCTTTCACCACTGGCATGTTATCTCTGTTTCCGGTAAAGGGGGAAGCTCTACCGTAGGTCAAGGGGTTTCAGGTGCCGATGTACCGAAAGTTCAAGCCTATAATGAGCTTACATGGCCGCCGGAATGGCCGTTGTCAACGTATGAACTCTCCTATCTTCTCCCCCATCTTTTGAGTGATAAAGAGTGGCAGAAAAAATGGAATGATCGCGGATTGACAGTCCCTAGTAAACTCGCGGTTTGGATTCCTCGTATGTACAATCCGGTGTGGATTAATCCGGACGGATTCCGATGGATCGAAGTATTGAAAAATGAAGAGATTATGGAACTCACCATGAACCTCTCGCCGGTATGGTCGGAGACCAACTGGTACATGGACTATGTCCTCCCTGTCGGTCTTGCGGGTGAGCGCCATGACCAACACTCTGAAGCTACTTTTCCGGCTCGCTGGGCAAGCTTCCGTCAACCGGTATTGCGCGTAGCATTGGAAAAATCGGGATGGAAAGCGAAAAATCCTGCCCGTGCGACTCTAGAGGCTCATATCAAAGCGGGTCTGGGTGAAGTGTGGGAAGAGAATGAATTTTTCTTTGACTTGTGTGTGAATTTTATCGATCCGGACGGCTCTCTCGGTATCAAAAAAATGTGGGAATCGAAACGTCATCCGGGTAAACCGGTTACCATTGCAGAGTGGTACGATGCGGCATTCGGAGACAATTTGCCGAAACTCAAAGAGACGGCGACCAATGATCCGCGCTATATGAACGAAGAGTTCCCTGTTTATTCCTACCTTCGTGATTACGGAGTATGGATGGAAGAGGATAAAATCTACCATGCGATGGAACGTGAACTTAAGGTGGAAGACGGTGAAGTAATCTCTCATGGTCATAAATTTGCCGCTTCCACGATGAGTGTCGGAGCCGGCGGTGTCATTTCTGCACAAGATCACCATGGTAAAGAGAAAAAAATCGGTATCGAAATCGACGGTAAGAAAATGGAAGGATTTGCAACTCTAACCAAAAAATTAGAGTTCTATACTCAGTGGGCGACCGATTGGAAGTGGAGAGAGTACGCTATGCCGTTCTATCCGCGTAATGATGAGGAGAAAAATGAATACGTTCACTTGGTTTCTCACGTCAACCATAAGTATATGACGGAAGAGAATGCATTTGCACTCAATACAGTATTCCGTTTGCCGTATAACATTCATACACGTTCAGCGAACTCGAAACACCTTATGGAGATTAGCCAAAACCATGACCCAATCTGGATTTCGACTAAAGATGCACAACGTCTCGGATTCAAACGCGGTGACGCGATCCGTGTTCGTATCGTCGATACGGTTTCAGGGTTAGAGGGTGGACATTTCGTTGCGATGGCGGTTCCAACCGAGGGTGTTCTTCCGGGTACACTCGCGTGCTCACACCACGGCGGACGCTGGAAACTGACTAATGCGGTTACGATTCCTAATGGCGTAAGCGATGGAAAAGTTGCACCGGGTGTGGCTCCTCGTGATCTTAATAATAAAGAGTTCCTTGCTGAATCTCCCGCAAATGTCGGTAAAGTAGGTGGACAAAGTATAATTGACAATTACGAAGGGACGACCGGACTTAACAGTTTCGGGGTTCCGGTCGCCGAGATCCAAATGGATGGAAAAGTAGGAAAACTCAAATACGTTGAGGGGATCAAACCGTTCCATACGGAACGTTTCGCTGACTATAACCGTGACTCCGGTAACATTTGGTGGGATGGTTTGAGCGGTTCTTGGCAAAATGCCGTTGCGGCTCCTCATCCTGACCCTGTTTCGGGTATGCACTGCTGGCACCATAAAGTTCTACTGGAACCTGCTCAAGCGGGTGATAAAATCGGGGATATTTTCGTAAACTACGACAATAACTTTAAAGTCTACCAAGCGTGGAGAGATACATTGACTCGCGGATTAGATTCTAATTCTACTCTACGTCGTCCTCGCCATATCAAACGCCCATGGGTCAACCTCGATCCATCGGTGTATGAGGTCAATATCAAGTCGTAAGGCTTGATAGAGCCTTATAACCTACACCTCTTATACGCTTTTCAGCCGCATAAGCTACAATCACGCTACTTTATTAAAGGTTTTTACGAATGGATGAAATTATCGCACGCAGTAATTTATATGCGTTATTATCACGAATATTGCTTCAAGAGTTGGATGTGGAGCGTTTAGAAATTCTTCGCAATGACGAAACGGTTTTAGAATTTATGCCTCATTGGCGTGATTGGGAACCTCGTAAAAATATCGAAGCACAACAGCTTTTGGAAGAGTATTTGAATCCCGATTTTACTAACCTCTCACTGCTTCATCTGGTTCCGTATGAAACCTTTTATACACGCCATGACCAAATGATCGAAACAGGCGGTGCCAACCCCGTTACCGACATCTACAGTGCATATGATTTTCTCGTTGATTATGAAGTAGCACGGGTTGTCTCTTCGGATCATATCGGTATCGAGATGGAGTTTATGCACCATTTGTGCGAAGCACAGCTCAAAGCACTTGAAGAAGCGGATCATGAAGCGGTACATGAACTGATCAATGTTCAGCATAATTTTTTAAATTCCCATTTATTGAAATGGGCGCCGATGTATCTGATCAATATGAAATATGAGTCTCGTACCCCTCTGTATTACGATACTGCGGAGATGGCATTGGAGTTTATCCTCTCCGATAACGAAACATTGAGTGCTTTGGTAGCTGCGTGAGTCTACTAGAGCTATCACCCGCACGATGTGTTCGTGCACTCAGTGTCAACTCGGAGTGTTCACACTGTAGTGATAGTTGTCCGACAAGCGCGATAACACTGCTCGGAAGACTCCCTGCCATCAATCAATCACTTTGCGTGGGATGTGCGGGATGTGTGGCGGTGTGTCCGAGTGAAGCATTAGCGTTGGATGATTTCAATCCGAGCGAGTTTTTCTTTTCATTTCTTAACGATGACGAGAGTGTTGTTTCGTGTCAGAAAAACGTCCCTTGTATTGCCGCCCTCTCCGTTGAGCATTTAATCTCATTGTGCAGTCTTAAAAAAGGGTTGGTTCTCGATATCGGACATTGCGGCAGTTGCGATATCGGCTCTTATGTGCTTGAGATGATGGAGGAGAGAATTCAGAGTGCGAATTACCTTCTCGAAGCGATAGAGGTTGAGAAGAGTGTCGTGTGTGAAGAGAGAGCTTACCGTAGCCCTGAGGCGGATGAGCCAAAAGATCGGAGAGATTTTTTCAAAACGTTTCATTTACGTAGGATTGCAAAAGCCAAACATGATTTTGAAAAAGAGGTACAACGCTCGACCGATGAGTTTATCGAAGCGAGTATTGACAGCTCTCATACCAAAGAACTTAGGGCGAAAAAAATCACCGATCGTCGAAAACTCTTTTTTATGGCATTGAAGCGGGTCGAGAAACCATCGCAGTTTCATGTCGTCGATGCTCAGATGATTGCTTTTACCTCTCAAAAAATCATGGATGAGAGCAAATGCACCGCCTGTCAGATGTGTTATCGTATTTGCCCTACGGCGGCACTTACCTCGGATATGCGGAATTCTAAGATCGATTTTGATCCGTTCTTATGTGTCAAATGCCATCTCTGTCATGATGTATGTGAGAGTGATGCAATCGGTATTTCAACGTCATACAATCTCACCGAGTGGTTTGAACCTGCAGTGCAAAATCTTATCACCTTTTCGGTGCGGCGATGTGATGAGTGTGATGCACTCTTTAGCTCGGTCGGAGGGGAAAAAATTTGCCGCCGCTGTCAGCTTGAGGAAGAGGAAGCTCTGGAATTATGGGGATTAAATAAATGATGAATAATGATAACAC
>NZ_MIBU01000298.1:0-2474 GCF_001830725.1 Sulfuricurvum sp. RIFOXYD12_FULL_44_77 | reverse complement strand
AATGATTGAAATTATTGATTCGTCGTTCGTAACGTCAGCTCCTACCATTCGTGTGACTCCGGAAAATGAGTACCAAAACGAAGTGGCCTTTATGGCCCGTTCCAATACTGGGAAAAGCTCACTCCTCAATACCTTAACTAAGCGAAAATCACTGGCTAAAGTTTCTGCAACACCGGGAAAAACACGGCTTATTAACTATTTCGATGTTGTATTTGCCGATCGAGAAACCAATGAGCGCCTTAATGCAAAATTTGTCGATTTACCGGGATTCGGATACGCAAAAGTGGCAAAGTCGCTTAAAACCGATTGGGAAAGCAACCTCACTGATTTTATTTCCCAGCGGAAACAAATTCGTATTTTTGTCCATCTGATTGACTGTCGCCATCCCGATTTGGAGATTGACCGCTCAGTAGATAGTTATTTAAATGAAATATGCACCCCTGATCAAACGATCGTGACTATTTTTACTAAAATTGATAAACTGAACCAAAAAGAGCTTTCCGAACTGAAAAAACGGTTTCCGGGTGCAATTATGGTTTCCAACTCTAAACGTCGCGGAGTCGATGCGATAGTTGAACATTTGTATCGATTGCTTAAAAGTAACGATGTATGAGTATCACCTATAAAAAACCGACACTAAACGATATATCGGCAATGCAGCTGTTGGTTGCGCCTGAAATAGAGAGCGGTGTTATTCTGCCACGCAGCAACGACGAAATCGCCACGAACATCCGTTCGTATTTTTTAGCGATGGATGGGGAAAAACTGGTCGGTTTTGTCGCATTGCATATCCATTCTCCGGTATTGGCAGAACTTCGCTCAATGATTATCGATACAGCGTATCGCGGGCAAAATATCGGAACTACTTTAGTGGAAAATGCATGTGAAGAGGGGCGACGTTTAGGATTACAAGAGGTTTTGGCGTTGACATATCAACAACACTTTTTTGAACGTTTGGGATTTATTGAAATTCCAAAAGAATCTATCCCTGAACATAAAATTTGGGCAGATTGTATTAAATGTAAACACTTTCCGGTATGCAACGAAGTTTCTCTTATCAAAACGTTATAAGTCGGCTTTTTTTAGTCGCACTTTTCGTTGTCTATATCAGCTTAAGCAGCATGTATCTTTTATTGCCCCCTTTATTGGCGATCCTTTTTTTCTTCTATTACGATGCATTGATGAAACACGATTTATTCGGCTTGATCATTATTTCGCTGATGCTGCTGGTATTTGAAGCTGAAAAAGGGTTTTGGTTTGGTAGTACGATTGTATTTTTCACGTTGCTGTCACAATATCTCCTCCCCAAAATTGAACAGATCATTCAGTGTAAAATTTGTATGGCGGCTATTATGGTAGCCCTTGCTTATCCCGGATATTGGCTATTTGTATGGTTCGTTAATCAGGTACTCCTGTTAAATGTACCTGCTATTGACTGGCATATAGGGCTCTATATGATTATTGAATTTTTAGTGGTTGCGGCATTAGTATGAAAATTAAAATATTACTGACGTTCTTTATCATTGTTTGGATAGGTTTGGTGGTTAGAGTATTTCATCTCTCGATCCAATTTAATGAGTATTATGAAGGTCTCTCTGAAAACAATAGTATTAAATCTGAGCTCTCCGCTCCGGTAAGGGGAGAGATATTGGATCGTAACAATGAGCCGATAGCGATTAATGAATTAGGGTTTAAAATTGCCTTTGCTCCCCATCTGACCAAAGGGAAAGATACTACGTTGTTGGACAAAGAGATTGCCTATCTCCTCTCTATGATTCCCACGTTGGATGGTAAAAAAATAGCAAAGACCTACAAACAGCAAGACTCTTATTATAACCATGCGTTTATCGATGTTGTAGATTTCGTCCCTCATGAAACGGTTATACCGATATATGCCTTGATGAATTTACGGGATACGATTAAAATATCGCCATCACCGAAACGGTTGTACCCTTATGGGATGGTAGGGTCCCACCTTATAGGATATGTGGCAAAAGCCAATCAAAAAGAGATTAATGCCGATCCTTCTTTGCAACTGCTAGGACATGTCGGAAAAAATGGTATCGAAAAATATTACAACCGTTATTTACAAGGGATAGCAGGGGAGAGACGAATCAAGGTAAATGCCCATAACGTCGAAATTGAAGAGATAGGACGCAGTGCAACACAAGAGAATCGTAATTTAGTCCTAAATATAGATATGAATCTTCAAAATTTTATTACGCAAGCATTTGAAAAGCGTGTCGGAGCTATTGTGGTTATGGATATTCACGGTGCCGTGTATGCTGCCGGAAGTTATCCAGAATATGATCTTAATGCGTTTGTATCGGGGATAAGCTCGAGTGAATGGAATGCTCTGATGCTGAGTGTAGATGCTCCGTTTACCAACAAGCTGATCAATGGTCTCTATCCTCCCGGATCGACAATCAAGACCGGTATGGGACTTATCTATGCTACTTCAGGAATGCTTGATG
>NZ_MIBU01000297.1:0-3487 GCF_001830725.1 Sulfuricurvum sp. RIFOXYD12_FULL_44_77 | reverse complement strand
GCTATTCGAAAAAACTGCTGGATCGTAAAGAGGAGGTAGCACGTCTCATCGCAGAGCGCTCGGAGTTGAATAACGACTTGCGTACGCGGTTGAACAACGCTCAAACGCTCCAAGAGGTCGAAGACATCTATCGCCCGTTTAAAGAGAAAAAAAACACCCGTGCCAGTGTCGCTATCGCGGCGGGACTGGAACCCTTAGCCGATATTCTAGAACGTGCTCAGATGGAGTTAGGGGAATTTAACAAAAGAGCTGAGAGTTTTATCAAAGGCTCTATCACTTCACGTGAAGATGCGATCAAAGGGGCTCAGGATATTCTAGCGGAGCGCTACAGTGACGATCCTCGTGAACGCGACCACTGGCGTCGTCAGATACTGGATTACTCCTCGTTTGAGATCAAAGCAACCAAAGGGATGAGTGAGGAGGGGCTATTTGCCAAGCTTGCAGGAAAAAGCGAGAAGATAGCCTCCATCCCCTCACACCGTTATCTCGCGATTATGCGCGGGGTGAGCGAAAAAGAGCTGAACGTCAAGATCACCCTCGATATGGATCGGGTAGAAAATACGATTAAGAACTACCGAATATCGCGCCATGCCAAAAGTTCTCAGACTCTGCTGTTGGCGAGCTATCTCGACGGTTTTAAACGGCTCCTTTTCCCTTCGCTAGAGAGGGAAGTGCACGCAATGATTAAAGAGAAATCGGACATACAGGCGATCAATACCTTCGGCAAAAACCTTTCACAGCTTCTGGGTTCTCCCCCCGTCACGAAGCGCTCCATTTTGGGAGCCGATCCAGCGTATCGCACGGGGTGTAAACTCGCCGTAGTAGATGAAAACGGTATGTATTTGGATCACGCCGTCATCTATCCCACCCCTCCGCAAAGCGACTATGAGAAGAGTGCAAAGGTTATAAAGCAGTTGTGTGATCGTTACGGAATTAATGCCGTCGCTATTGGAAACGGAACGGCCTCACGGGAGACGCAGGAGTTTTTTGCGAGGGTGAACCGTGATGAGGGGTTGAATCTCGCCTATACCGTTGTCTCCGAAGCGGGGGCATCGGTCTACTCCGCCTCCAAAATCGCCCAAGAGGAGTATCCGCAGCTCGATGTAACGATACGCGGTGCGATTTCGATAGCACAGCGTCTGCGCGATCCGATGGCGGCACTGGTGAAGATAGATCCAAAATCGCTGGGAGTAGGGCAGTATCAGCACGATGTCGATCAAAAGTTGTTAGAGAAGAAGCTGGGCAGTGTCACCGAAGATTTGGTTAACCGTATCGGCGTTGATCCCAACAGTGCTTCGGTCTCACTCCTCTCCTATGTCGCAGGGGTAGGGGCAAAAGTTGCCAAAGCGATAGTGGAGTACCGCGAGCAAAGCGGAGCGTTTAAAAGCAAGCAAGAGCTCCTGAAAGTCAAAGGGCTGGGGGCGAAAGCGTACGAGCAGTGTGCGGGGTTCTTTCGGATACGGGAGGGGAAAAGCGTGCTGGACAACACGGGGGTTCACCCTGAGAGCTATGATGCGGCAAATACTCTTTTGAAATGCTATGATCTCCCATTGATCACCAAAGAGATGATCCCCTCTATCGCTCAGGAGCTTGAAATCGGGGAGGCGACCCTTGCGGACATTATCGCAGAACTTCGAAAACCGGGTTTTGACCCCCGTGATAGTTTACCGCCGATTATGTTCCGATCCGATCTCACCGATATCAAAGAGCTTAAGGAAGGTTCTATCGTTTCGGGCGTTGTCCGAAACATTGCCGATTTCGGCGCGTTTGTCGATATCGGATTGAAAAACGACGGCCTGATCCATATCTCTCAGATGTCACAGAAACGGATATCACACCCTCTCGAAGTACTGAGTGTCAATCAACAGCTCTCTGCTATCCGTGTCGTGGAAGTCGATGTGGCCAAAGGAAAAGTGGGGTTGAGTTTAAGAGAGGTATGAATCTAATTCGTTTTTTTATAATAAATTTAATTCCAATGGTATTAAAATGGTCATACGTAGAGATTGACTGAAAAGTGCGGTTGTTTCTCTGCAAAATTACTCACTAAAGGATTCACTATGTTGTTAACACGATTTGATCCGTTTAAAGAGTTGCGCACGCTGGAAGAACGTATTAGTGGAGCTTTTTCATCTGATTTATCGAAAGATGTTTTTTCGAGCTTCACCCCCTCCGTCAATACAAGAGAAGGGGAATTTGCCTACCACATCGATGTCGATCTCCCCGGTGTTAAAAAAGAGGACATCAGCGTCAAGGTCGAAAATGGCGTTTTGACCCTCAAAGGGGAGCGAAAGACCAAAAAAGAGGTCAAAAAAGAGGATTATTATCAGTGTGAAAGCAGTTTTGGGAGTTTTACCCGTAGCTTTACTTTGCCCTCAAATATAGATGCTGAAAATGTTCATGCTGAAAATAAAGACGGCGTTCTTGAGATCACTTTACCGAAAAAAGAGACCAAGGGCGAGTCGGTAAAACAGATTAAAGTGAAATAGCAGTGTCATCCATAGCTTGGCTATCACACAAACTTGAAGACGGGCGGATTGCGTGTGAAGCATGTAATCAGCATTGCAAGCTCTCGGAAGGGGAATACGGTATCTGCGGTATCCGTAAAGTTGAAAACGGCGAACTCTATCTCCTCACCTACGGTCTTGCGGCCGCGGTTAATGTTGATCCGATCGAAAAAAAACCGATGTTTCATTTTTTGCCGGGGTCAAGTGTTTTTTCGTTCGGTACCGTCGGGTGCAATTTTTCGTGTAAATTTTGTCAGAATGCCGATATCTCCCAATATCCGAAAGAGCATCATCACGAAATTTTCGGACGTCCGCTTTTGCCTAAAGATGCCGTAGCATTGGCGTTGGAACATGAGTGTCAAAGCATCGCCTACACCTACAACGAGCCGGTTGTCTTTTTCGAATATACCTACGATACTGCCAAACTTGCTCACGAAGCGGGATTGAAAAATATCTACGTTACCAGCGGTTATGAGACCCACAAAGCGATCGATACGATAGCGCCCTTTTTGGACGGAATGAATATCGATATAAAAGGGAATACTCAAAACTTTTACAAAGATATTTGCGGTGCTTCACTCAAACCCGTTTTAGACACCATCGAATATGCGCACAAAAAAGGGATATGGATTGAAACGACGACTCTCCTTATTCCGGGATTGAACGATTCAGACGACGAAATACGCTCTATTGCCGAGTTTCAGGCTTCTCTTGATCCCTCTATGCCGTGGCATATCAGCGGATTTCATCCGATGTATAAGATGATGGATACTCCCCGAACACCTCCCTCAACCCTGAGCCGTGCTTATGAGATCGGTAAAGAAGCGGGATTGAAATATGTTTATGTCGGAAACATTGACGATACATCACGTGAATCGACCTATTGTCCGAGCTGTCATAAAATACTCATTAGCCGTCACGGACATATCGGACAATATGTCACCAACCATTTGGTAAAAGGGAATAAGTGCCCCTATTGCGCT
>NZ_MIBU01000296.1:0-13975 GCF_001830725.1 Sulfuricurvum sp. RIFOXYD12_FULL_44_77 | reverse complement strand
AGCAGAGACATTCGGGGTTTTCATTAACATGGTTTTGAGCAACTTGAGGTTAATCATATCATCATCAACCGCAAGAACTTTTAGTTTCTTCTCATCCATTTAGAATTTCCCCATTCGTTTAGATAAATTTTTCAAAAACAAGACGTAACAGATCTTTGTTGATGACATTTTTGATAATCTCATGAACGTACATCGCATCCTCATTTTCTTCCGGAATACTTGGATCAATGAGCATGACGAGAGATGTATCACTGTTATTGGATCGGATTATATCATACAGATCCTTGAGATTTAATCCACTTAGCTTTTTATCAAAAAGAGCAAGTTTATAGCGACGATTTGTAAGCTCATCTTTGAGTTGATCAGAGGTGGTGACACTTTGATAGGTATATCCTAAATCATCAAGAATACGGGTAAAAAGTTTTAACTCAAGAGTATTTTGTTTTGCAATTAGAATATCGGCGTCATATGCGGAGATATGCTCTTCAGCGATAGATTCTTCAACGATAGGCACTTGCATAACAGGCTCATCTAGGATAGGTTCTACCGTTGCTTCTATTTCTTCCTCAAAAGTTTGCGGTTCGATTTCATTGACAAAAACATTCTCAATCTCTTCGATCTCTTTCTCTATTTCAGGTTCACTTACAAGCGGTATTGATTCTTCGATGGGAACAATAATCTCTTGAACCGATTTTGGTACAGGGTTGATTTCAATAATTTTATGCGATAAGAAATTATTGAGCAGTGAGATGATCTCTGAACGGACTAGCGGTTTAGTAGTATATTCATCCATTCCGGCTGCCATAAATCGCTCACGATCCCCTTTAAGGGCATTGGCGGTCAAAGCAACGATTGGGATATGGTTTTGTCCGTAATCCTCTTCAAAATCTAAAATTTCCTGTGTCGCTTCGATACCGTCAAGTACCGGCATTTGAATATCCATGAAAATAATGTCAAATGTGCCGTTTTTACGTTTTTCAAATGCTTCAAGCCCATTATTAGCTATCGTAATTTCCAATCCGAGATCTTCAAGTGTTCGTCGAATCAGCTTTTGATTGATAATATTATCTTCTGCTACGAGTGCAGTCGCGGCAAAACGGGAATTTTTCTCATCAAACTTTTTACGGCGAGACATTTTGACTTTGCGGTTGCTAAAGGCTTCAGCATCATACGCATCAAGGGTGGTACGAATTTTCGAACTGTTGAGCGGCTCATACAAGACTTTGAAAATATCGATTCCCATTGAGTCGATTTTTTTCATATAGAACGATTTGGTTATGAGAACGAGCTGCTCTTGTGATGAAGCATACGCAACAATATCTTCATCCGTCGTGTAGTCGTTATCAATAAAGAGCAAGTCGTAATTGACCTGGCGCTCTAGCATTTTAAGTTCATCCATCTCATGGAACGTGGTATAGCTCACACCGAAATAGTCGAGGTACTCTTTAAGATAGGTATTTTGGAGTTTCTTTTTCGAATGGTTCTCCAAAATCACGGCATTGATGTTGGAAAATGATCCTTTGAGTGGTTCATTAAGGGTTTCAATCTCTTCAAACTCTAATGTAAAGAAGAAGCTCGTGCCGTTGCCCGGTTCACTCTCAAGGTCGAGTTGTGACCCCATCAATTCAACGAAACGGCTCGAAATGGTGAGTCCTAAGCCGGTACCGCCGTATTTACGGGTAATGGAGGTATCGGCTTGGGAAAAGGCTTCAAAAATACGTGATCGTTGTTCGCTGGTGACGCCGATTCCGTTGTCTTTGACTTGGAATCGAACTTTGGTTCGGTTGAGGGTATCACACTCTACGCGGCGGATATCGACGCTGATAGCCCCGCCGCTGTTGGTAAATTTGACCGCATTGGAAAGGAGGTTGATAATAACCTCTTTGATTTTAGTCGGATCCCCTTTGAGCGGTCGTTCTAGGCTTGGATCGACATAACAAGCAAGGTCAATGTGTTTTTCGGAAGCACGTACTCCGTAGACTTCAACAGCACTTTCAAACTCATCGATCGGATTAAAGACAATCTCTTCAATTTCAAGTTTATTGCTTTCAATTTTTGAGAGGTCAAGAATATTGTTAATAATTTCAAGAAGGTTTTCAGAACTTTTTTCAATGATGTCAATGAATTCGCGCTGTTCATCATGCAATTCGGTATCTTTGAGCAATTCGGTAAATCCGACGATTCCGTTGAGCGGTGTACGAATTTCATGAGACATATTGGCCAAAAACATCGATTTGGCTTCACTGGCTTCCATCGCGTATTGTTTATCATTGAGGGTCTGCTCAATAATACGCTCCAGCAAGCCATAGGCTTGAGCTGTACCTTCTGTCGTATCGAGGTTAATGGTATGGCTGAGTACTTCAGCTTCGGTATCGTGGGTATCTTCAGCAACCCGCTTGAGAACCGATTCAAGATTTTTAATATTGGTAGTGATCTCAGCAGAGAAGAAATAGCCTAAAATAGCGACCAATACTCCCAGTATCCAGACAGCAATAGCGATGATGAGAACTTGTACCGCTTGATCTTGTACGATCGAAGCCCGAGCATCCATAGCATCGATCAAAACTTTTTCGGCTTCGTTGATCGCGTCAATTTTCTCCGAAATCATAGCAAACCATATACCTGATTGTGTCTCATAGGCACCGGTTGTGCTGGTTTGCAAAATAGCAGTGCGTTCTGTCGTGATGTCGAGGAAAAGTTCCGTGTTATCTTCACTGTAAAGGGTTGCTTGAAGTTTTGACTGGATAGGTTTGTTGCTCATCCCTTCGAGATTGAAGGTATCGGCTTTAGCAATTAACGTAACCCATTTATTGAGTTCTTCTTCTGCAAGAGGGGTCGCACGTGAAAGGACATAGGTAATATAGTCACGTTCCACACTGCTGTACTCATTTGCACGGACTAAAGAGAGATAGGCAGATGAGAGGGAATTGACTTCCGGATCGAAATGAAGTGTTGCAAGGTCGGTAAGCTCATTAATGAGGCGCTCTTCCGACTTGCCGTATAGGTCGGTAAAAATTTTATCAAAATTGGCATTGCCGTTATCAACGTACGGACGAGATTGATTAATCCCTCGCTGTAAATCACTGATTACTTTTGATAACGCAGAAGCTTTTGAAGCTTCTGCTGTATTGATTTGTTCAAGGGTTGCGAGGTGTTTTTGATAGGCATCGATTTTTTGATCGACAATAGCGCGCTGCGCATGGAGGGATTTAAGGGTTGCGGGTGAAGCATTACCCATATACATAACCGTCATTCCCCGTTCACGAGAAAGGTTATTGATCAGGTCATTGAGCTGTTTGTTCCCCTCAAGTCTTACCTGAAGCTGTTCAGCCCCTTTGTAGCTGACGTACGCATTGTAAACGTAGTAGCTGGCAAGGATAAAAAGTATCAGAATCGGTAAGAGACTGATGAGGCGAAGTCGATTTCTAAGTCCTAGTTGCATGGGGTCTCCTCTATATTACGCTTATTTCTCATAGTTGTTCAAGAAAGCTATTAAGACGCTTAGAAGCTTTATTGGCTTCTTGAGCATCGTTCGTTTGAGATAAAATGGCCAATTCATCTGAAATCTCGTTCAATCGTAGATTATCACTGATTCCTTTGAGTTGACTCGCCGTTTTTTTCCAAGCATGGGTATCAAAAGCACTGATTGCGGCACTGATTTCATTGCCTGCACGGAGTGCATCATGTTTGTATTCATCAACCAGTTCATTAAAAAAGTCAAGTTCAATCCCAAGTTGCCCAGAGACAAAAACCTTATCGTAATGAAGTGTTCGGAGCGGTTCGATGTCACTATTCTCTTCTAAAGGACTCTCTTCGAATACGGCAACCATCTCTTTAACCGGTTCATCATACGATAAATCGATCGGGGTCTCATCATTTTTCGGTACATCTTGATAAAGATGCTCTTCATGAATCAGTAAAGGTTCTTTTTCTTTAAAAGCAAATTCGTATATATCATCACTGACTGCGGGAATAGCCGTTTCAATTGATGGAGCGGTATTCTCTATCACTTCTTCTTGAATCGGTTCTTTCCCTTCTAATTTTTCGATGATGGAGTAGAAATATTTGAGATTAGCTTCAATTTCTATAGAATCGTTAGAGGTATTAATGATGCTGAGGGTTTCGAAAGCATCTTCAATGCGAAGATTTGCCGCTACCCCTTTGAGTTTGTGGGATAAAATTTTGAGGTTATTCATATCCCCTTTTAGGGCAGCTTCAAAAAGTTCTTCTTTAAATTCATTCGCCTGTTGGATAAAATCGCCGATAAACTCTTGGATCAAATCAACCGGCAAGCCAAGTTCGTGTGCGGCTATATTCGGATCAAAACGGTACGATTTATCAACTTTAAGGGTGTTGATAAACTCTTTTTCTGCACTGCTGTAGCGTACATCTCCCAGCATAGGACGATCGACTTTAGGCTCAACTTTAGGGACAGATAGAGGTTCTGTTGCCGGTTCGATGGACGGAGTAGGTTCCGGAGTAAAATATTCTTTTTCTAGCTCTTCGTCATTGAGGGGAAGAGAGAGTTTTGCATACAGATCTTCTATCGGCTCTTCGGGGCTTTCTGGCTCAGCATAAGTGGGAACATCGAGTACCCCCGGTTCACTTAACGTTGTTGGGGTGATGTGATCGTAATTTGGGAGTGCCGTTTCAATAGGTGGGAATGTGGGTTCAATCACCACAGGTTTACTCTCAATTTTAGCTTTAGGGGTGAACGGTTGAGGCTTAATCTCATCTCCACTGATGGATTGAATATGGAGCATATCGATAATGTAGCCAGGGTTGGATGGTTCTGCACTTAAAAAAAGGCTGTTTACTTGAAGGGTACATGAAAAGGTTCGTCCGTTTCCATGGACAATGGCTGAGCGGGCATCAGAGTCTGCATGAAGCAGGAAATCGATCCATCCGAAACTTTTAAAATTATGAATATAGCCCGGTTCTTTTGCAAAAAGATCGGCAACATCACTGCAGACACTCAAAAGATCTTCCAGTGTTGCGTAATTTAAGAGTTTAAGCCCTTCTTCGTCGATTCCGATAAATTCTTGTTTATGGTTATAAAATAACACTCATCCCCCCTATTGTTCTTGCTCAATCATTTTTCGGTACAGTTCGGCAGTCTCATCGATATTTTTACGAGATGCCGGTTTGCGTGCCGCCATATACCCTTTTACTTGCCCGTTTTCATCATACGTCGGTGTTACTTCGGTATCAACCCAGTAGTATCGGCCGTCTTTACGTAGATTTTTGACCAATCCATGCCAAAGCGTTCCCGATTGAATTGTTTTCCACATTTGAGCAAATGCCGCTTTGGGCATATCGGGATGACGGATTATATTATGAGGCTCCCCGACTAGCTCTTCGACCGTATATCCGGAGATTTCACAAAATTTTCGATTGGCAAAAGTGATAACACCTTTAAGATCGGTTTCGCTGACTATAGCGCGTCCATCAAACAAATACTCTTCATCTACCACAGTTGGTTTTTCCATCATGTGACCCCTTAGCTAAAAAACTGCTGAAAACATAATCTGTGGAATATGGCATAAACTCCATAAAAGATTACTTAGACGCAGTTTCTCTGTAGTAATTTTGGAGACTTTCCGCATCTTTTGTCCCTATTAGTTCCGAAAGGGTCTTAAAATCGCTCTTTGCAATCGCTTCAAAGGTTCCGAAATAATCAATAAGTTTATGAATTTTTGCTGTGGTAATTCCGTTAATGGCTAAGAGTTTGGAAGTTTGATCGATTTTCAGCTTTGTTTTTTTATGAAAAGTGATTGCACTCCGGTGGGCTTCATCTCGGAGCATTTGGACAAATTGGAGCCGTTTATCGGAGCTCTCTAAGCGTAGGGTATTCTCTGCTGTATGGAGAATATCGCGAGCGGAGCCTTTGGCACGATGCGATAAACCGTCTATTTTTTCTTTACTGATGGCGATGACATCGAGATGAATGCCATGGGAACTGAGAAGATCGACGGCTAAAGATCGCAGGGTAGATCCCCCATCAAGTACCCATAAATCAGGCGGTGGATTATCTGAGAATCCCTCTATTCGACGTCGGAGCATCTCGGACATTTGGCCGTATTCATCTCTCTCGTGGAGATGATAGGTTCGATACCCTTTTTTATCAAAACGGCCATTTTGATAAACAACCATGGCGCCGACGGTGGCAGAACCTCCATGATGAGAGTTATCGAAAATTTCGATCCGATGAGGGAGTGCGTCAAGGACAAAAAGCTCTTGAATCTGAAGTAATAGAATCTCATTGGTGGGTTGCGGTGTGCGTAGAAGTTCTTGGGCGTTGGTGAGGGCGAGATCGATAAGCTCTTTCTTTGCTCCCCGTTGCGGTACTTCGAGAATTGCTTTTTTCCCAAAAAGAGCGGTTAAGTGTTCACGTACCCAATCACTCGATTCAAAAGGGTGTGCACTCAAAATGGGGGCAATAATAGGAGGTTTTTCATTCCCGTAAAATCCGACTAATGTCCTCTCATACGCTTCATCCAGTGAAAAGTAAGGGGTAATAGGGAGAAAATCGTGGGCAGTGGAAGCCACTTTTCCCTCACGGATGAAAAGTCGGAGGATACAGCCGCGTGTTTCATTGGCGGCGATTGCAAAGATATCGTAGTTTTCATTCGAAGCTAAATCAATTTGTGAGGAGATTTCACTTTTGCTAATCCGCTCGATTCGATCTCGAAGCACTAAAGCCTCTTCAAAGCGGAGCGATTCGGAATAAAATTCCATTTTAGCTTCGAGTTCTCTGATGAGTTTATGTTTGTTTTGAATCCATTCAATCCCCTGGATCACCATCGGAAGATACTCTTCTTTTGGAATTGGAAATTCGCACGGGGCAAGGCATTGCTCCATTTGGTAAAAAAGACACCCTTTTTTACCCTTTAAGCAACTTTTTTTTTGAACGAGCTTGAGTAATTCGTAAAGAGAATCAAGAATGTCGCGTGCTCCGATCGAAAAAGGGCCGAAGTAACGGATAGATTTTCCCTTGATGATTTTTCGGGTCAGCTCAAATCGGGGGTAGGGCTCTTCCATATCGACATAGAGATAGGGGTAGGTTTTATCGTCACGGAGGAGAATGTTATATTTGGGCTTGAGCTGCTTGATAAGGGAATTTTCCAAAATGAGGGCGTCATGCTCATTCTCAACGATAATATAGTGAAGTCCTACCGTCTCAGAGAGCATTTTTTGAATACGTAAGGATAGGGATGTTTTGGGTGAAAGCTCAGGGGTAAGATTAAAATAGCTTTTGACCCGTTTGGAGAGGTTCTTGGCTTTACCGATGTAGAGGATTCTCCCCGTAGTGTCCAGATATTGGTATATCCCCGCTTGGTGAGGGAGGGTGCGAATTTGCTCTATCATCGGTGAACTCTTAATGAATAATTTATGGTAGCTATTATAACATCCGTCATTAAAGAAAAGAGAGGGGAAAGTCATGACCCGAAAATGGATGATGGTCTGCAGTATAGCCCTTTTGATGGGACTGATGAGCGGATGCGGCTATAAAGCTCCTCCTTATTATGAGAAACCCGCACCTGTGAAGGAATCTTCCGTTGCGTTATGATGTTGTTATCATCGGTTCAGGTGTTGCCGGATTGTATGCGGCCATCGCTTTGCCGAAAAGATTAAAAGTTTTAATCATCAATAAATCAAACCCGTGGGAGTGCAACACCTATTATGCGCAAGGGGGTGTTACCACTGCCTACAATGATGAAGATATCGTGTCTCATGTCCAAGATACCCTTGATGCGGGGGCAGGTATGTGTAATGTAGCTGCAGTACAATTGATGAGTGAAAGCTCTCAAGGGGTAATAAGAGATTTGATTGATCGCGGATTTGAGTTTGATAAAGATGAAGAGGGAAATTTGCTCTATACCAAAGAGGCCGCCCATTCACGGAGCCGAATACTTCACGCAGGCGGGGATGCGACAGGGAGACATCTTCATTTCTTTTTATTGAACCAAAATCCTCATCCGATGCTCAGCGATGCAACCGTGGTCGATTTATTGATTGAGAATAATCAATGCTGCGGCGTGGAAGTATTCAGTGAAGGAAAACGTAAAACAATTCTTGCAGATAATGTGATTATTGCAAGCGGGGGGGTAGGGTCGCTTTATGAATACCATACAAACGCTTCGACGATCAGCGGAGATATTCACGGTATTTGTATCGAAAAAGGGATTGAACTTGAATCAATGGAGATGATGCAGTTTCATCCCACCGTTTTTGTCGCCAACAACTGGGCACGAAAACAGCTCCTCTCCGAAGCGCTTAGAGGTGAGGGGGCGCATGTCGTTGATGAAAACGGGTATCGCTTTTTGTTCGAGTACGATCCGCGTGGTGAACTCGCTCCTCGTGACATCGTCAGCCGCGCTATTTTCGATTACCGCCAACGTAGCGGCAAACAGGTCTATCTTTCATGTGAAGATTTTGAGAGCGAATATTTTAAAGAGCGCTTTCCGAATATCTACAAATCGCTGAATGATTTGGGATACCATCTCCCAAAAGAGCGGGTTCCGATCTCTCCGGCTTTTCACTATGCCGTGGGGGGAATTAAAACAGACAGTAAGGGAGCGGTGCCTCAAATAAAAGGGCTTTACGCTGTGGGAGAGGCAGCCTCAACGGGAGTACATGGGGCTAATCGGCTGGCCAGTAACTCGTTGCTTGAAGGGCTAGTATTTTCCAAAAAAGCAGCCGAATCGATCTTAGAGGGTGCAGCACGTGGGTGCAGTGATCATTTCAAACTCGGTGAAGAGCCGCTTGAGATCAAAGGTGATAAAGAGAAAAAAGATCAGCTCCGCCGTATTATGTGGGAGAATGTTTCGATCAAGCGTACTCCTCGAGGGTTGAAGAGGGCATTGGAAGCGATAACACAGATGCTAGCCGGTGAAGTAGGGAGACTATTGCGTTTACGTCTATTAACGGCACTTAGTATTATCGTCTCGGCGCAAAAACGTTCCGAATCGATCGGAGTCCATTTTATTACTCAAGAGAGTTGAGTATATTCAAAATTAATCTACATTAGGGTACCCTTTCAATAACGTAAAGGGTATCCACTCCCTCCCGATTATCTCCACTTAAAGGCTCTCCTTTGAAAGATGTCAATATTATCGTCCTTGATTTCGGTTCCCAGTATACTCAGTTGATTGCCCGTCGTCTGCGCGAAGATAAAGTCTATTGCGAAGTACTTCCGTATCACACTAAAATCGATGTTATCAAAGCAAAAAATCCTAAAGGGATCATTCTCAGCGGTGGACCCTCTTCCGTGTATAACAAAGATGCGTACGAAGTAGATCAGGGGGTCTATGCTCTCGGTATTCCTGTTTTGGGAATTTGTTACGGCATGCAGCGTATTGCTGTCGATTTTGGCGGAAGCGTTATTCGAAGTGATCATCACGAATACGGCAAAGCGGAACTCACCATCGATATGACCCAGCACTCTGTTTTGTTTGAGGGGTGCGAAGATGAACGCGCGGTATGGATGAGTCACTCCGATAAAGTAGACGTATTGCCGGAAGGTTTTGTTCCAATCGCTTACTCCCCGAACTCTCCGTATGCGGCTATCGCGAATGAAGCAAAAATGGTCTATGCAATGCAGTACCATCCTGAGGTTAATCACTCCGAAGAGGGGTATTTGATGCTCCGTAACTTTGCTCGTAAAATTTGCGGTATTACTGACAAATGGGATATGGGGCATTTCCTCAAAGAGCAAATCATTAAAATCCGTGCTCAAGTGGGTGAGGGGAAAGTTCTTTGCGCCCTCAGCGGAGGGGTTGATTCTTCGGTAGTTGCGGCATTACTGTATGAAGCGATCGGCGATCAACTTATCCCTGTATTTGTCGATAATGGCTTACTCCGCAAGGGAGAGCGTGAATCGGTTGAGAACATTTTCAAAGTGCACCTCAAAGTACCTCTTGTCGTCGCCGATGCATCAGAAAATTTCCTCGGCAAACTTGCCGGTGTAACCGATCCTGAGACGAAACGTAAAATCATCGGGCATACTTTTATCGAAGTATTTGAGCAAGAAGCAAAAAAACATGACGGGATTAAATTCTTGGCGCAGGGGACATTGTACCCTGACGTAATCGAATCGGTTTCAGTCAATGGTCCCTCTGTTACGATCAAAAGCCATCACAACGTCGGGGGACTTCCTGACTGGATGGATTTCGAATTGATCGAACCGCTACGCGATCTCTTTAAAGATGAAGTGCGTAAACTCGGTCTTGAACTCGGGCTTCCTGATTCATTGGTAAACCGTCATCCGTTCCCGGGGCCGGGATTGGGTATTCGTATTATGGGCGAAGTGAATAAAGCGGATTTGAATCTTCTCCGTGAAGCCGATGCAATTTTGCTCGATGAATTGAAAGTAAGCGGCTATTATACAAAAACGTGGCAGGCGTTTGCGGTACTCCTTAACGTAAAATCGGTCGGTGTTATGGGTGATAACCGTACTTATGACAACACCGTGTGTGTCCGCGTCGTCGAAGCGGTGGATGGGATGACGGCAACGTTTGCTCACCTTCCTCACACGTTGCTAGAGCGTATCAGCCGTCGTATCATCAACGAAGTGGACGGGATCAACCGCGTCGTATATGATATCAGCTCCAAACCTCCTGCTACGATTGAGTGGGAATAAAGGGATCGCATTTTGCGCTCCATCTATTTGATCTCCAAAACTCCCTGTGAGGGAGTTATCCACATTCCTATACTCACTATTTCTTTTTTAAATCCTACTATCGATTTCACGCAATATGAAGGGATTATTCTCACTTCAAAACAGGCCATTTTAGTATTAGAAAAGTATGATCTTGATTGGAATACGCTGAAATGTATTTGTGTATCAGAAAGCACGGCTGTAGCAGCAAGAGAAGCAGGTGCCGTTGATGTCGAGAGCGCAGATGGATACGGAGTATCCATTCCGAGTGTTCTGAGAAGAAAAAAAAGTCTTGGAAAATGGCTTTATGTACGTCCAAAAGTGATTGCTTCAGAATGGGTTGAGCATGCGCGAAGTGAAGGGTTTTGTATTGATGAAGTGATCGTTTATGAGACTATCTGTAATGAAGCAGCAGCTAATTATCCGATTTCGGAGGAGGGGATTTTAATTTTTACTTCCCCATCCAGTATCCGTTGTTTTCTTCAAAATTATCCAATATTCCCGACACAAGATGTTGTTGTGATCGGTACAACGACCCAAAATGCTCTCCCCATAGAGGTAGCTTCTTATCTTAGTTCTACTACGAGTGTTGAAGCTGCTGTCGAATTGGCGCGTCAAATTGCTTCTAAAGGGTAAAATTCATCACCCTTTTAAGATTTTAGGGCTATAATTATTTACTCTGGGCGTAGCGAGTAACCGCAATATGAGGGTTCTACATATACAACTAGTCACATCTGTAGACGTTTCGGGGTGTCGGTGGTCTTGTTTGAGCGCATTCGCGTGAGAGATCGCCGCCGGAAGAGACGCTCGATGTGGCGCAATTACAGCTTTGAAGAACCAAAGCTACTGCGAAACGCCCGCCCGGGCTTTTATCTTATTTGAGAAACGTTAGCGGGTTTCAAATAAGATAATTTTTTTTCAAGGTGATCTATGCGAGTAATGGTAATCGGAAGCGGCGGACGCGAATTTTCAATCGGACGGGTATTAAAACAGGATCCTGAAGTAAGTGAATTATTTTTTGCTCCCGGTAACGGTGCAACAGAGATGTTGGGAACCAACGTTGAGATTAAAGAGTATGAAAAGCTTGCCCAATTTGCCCTTGATAATAAGATTGATTTAACTATTGTAGGCCCTGAGGGACCGCTGAGTGACGGTGTTGTTGATGTATTTAAGGCTAAAGGGTTGGTGATTTTCGGACCGTCCAAAGCGGCGGCACAGCTAGAAGGCTCAAAAGTCTATATGAAGAACTTTTTGAAAAAGTACGGTATTCCTACTGCCCGTTATATTGAAACCGATCATATCGGTGATGCCTTTGCTTTTATCGAATCTCTCCCACTCCCTATTGTTGTGAAAGCGGACGGTTTGTGTGCGGGCAAGGGCGTTATTATTGCGATGAGTTATGAAGAGGCAAAAATAGCGGTTTCTGAGATGCTCAGCGGAAAATCATTTGGAGATGCCGGAAAACGGGTCGTTGTCGAAGAGTTTTTAGACGGGTATGAACTCTCTATGTTCGCTTTGTGTGACGGAAAAGATTTTATCCTCCTCCCTGCGGCGCAAGATCATAAACGGCTCCTCGACAATGATGAAGGTCCTAATACGGGGGGGATGGGAGCATACGCTCCGACACCGCTTGTGGATGATGTGATCTATGAAAAAGTGAAAGATCGAATCGTTCGCCCAACCCTTAAAGGGATGCAAGAAGAGGGGGCTCCGTTTGAGGGAGTTCTTTTTATCGGATTGATGATCGTTAGCGGTGAACCGATTACGTTGGAATTTAATGTCCGCTTCGGTGATCCTGAGTGTGAAATTCTTATGCCGCTTTTGAAAACACCTGCGAGTGAACTTTTTTACAAAGCCGCTACCAAGCAACTCGATACCCTTAACGTGGAGTTTCATGATAAATATGCGGTTGGTGTCGTTATGGCGAGCCGAAATTATCCGTATGATAATTCTGAACCCTCAGAGATAATTGTCGATGAGACACATCATGATGAGATTGCTCAAAATACACACATTGCCTATGCGGGCGTGAGCCGTGAGGATGGGAAACTTTATGCCAATGGCGGACGGGTACTTGTGTGTGTCGGAGTAGGGGATAGTATTAAACAAGCGCGTGATCGCGCTTATATGCTTTGCGGGCAAGTTCATTTTGCCGGTAAAAAATTGCGTACCGATATCGCATATCAGGCACTTCGCTAATGGATGAACGCCTCGATTCTCTTTTACAGCGTGAGCACCTCTCTCTCGCTTCGGTGCGTCAGCGGGCAGCTGCCTTTGGAATTGATGAACTTCTTTTATCCGTTATTATGATTGCTATATTATGGGATTCGATTGCTAATGCGAACACGTTGGAAGAGATGATTGCGGTAACCAACAGTTTTTTATTGGAATATATGGCGATTAAAATTCTTTATCACACCTTTTTTACGATGCAGTATGGTGCGAGTCTTGGTAAAATTGTAATGAAAATTCGTGTTATTGAACTCTCGACTCTCTCGAATCCTACCTTTTTATGTGCCTTTAATCGAAGTGTTTTTCGTGTTGTCAGTGAGATACTTTTTTATCTTGGATTTATCTGGGCAATGCTTGATCCGTACCGAAGAAGTTGGCATGATCGAACCGGAAAAACATTGGTGATCAATGCGTAAGCTTTACTGGATCAGTCTGATCGCATCAACGGTATTGCTGGGTGAAGAGCGGGTAGAGCTGTATGGCGTCAATGTTGATGCAAACGGCTCCCTCGCAACCGCCAAAGGCAATCCCGTTGCCCTCTATCAAGATGAGATTATTACGGCGGATGAACTCATCTATGATCGTAATACGAGTATTATGGAAGCCAAAGGGAATGTCAGTATTTTCAAAGGGGGACAGTATCACGGGATAAGTAATTACACCCGTTTGAATTTCGTGGAGGATACCCGTTATTCAACACCCTATTATGCAGCGGATCAGTTGTCCGGTTTGTGGATGAGTGCTGCGGAAGCGCAAGGGTGTCAAAACGATATTGATCTCTCCAGCGGTGCGGTATCGGGGTGTGATTCAGCAGACCCTTTGTGGAAAATCCGTTTTACCAGCGGTGATTATAATACGGAAAATATGTGGGTGAATCTTTATAATGCACGTTTAGAGATCGGAGAGGTACCTGTATTTTATCTCCCTTATTTCGGCTACCCGACCGATCGAACCCGCCGAACCGGATTATTGATTCCTATTATAGGATGGTCAGGATCGGAAGGGTTTTATTATCAGCAGCCGATCTATTTTGCTCCGCATAACTGGTGGGATTTAGAGCTTCGCCCTCAAATCCGTACAATG
>NZ_MIBU01000295.1:0-2522 GCF_001830725.1 Sulfuricurvum sp. RIFOXYD12_FULL_44_77 | reverse complement strand
GGCGGAGATTGGTTCTATGCTCGAATCAATCGCCCATCAGTGGCGACAACCGCTTAATATTTTAGGGCTCTCTATGACGCGGCTCAATCTGAGTTGTTCGTTGGATGGAAAAGGTGAATCGGCGAAAGTACTCGAAATTGCTGAAGCGCAAATTGAGTACATGTCTCAGACTATTGATGATTTCCGAAATTTTTTCAAACAAGACCGGAGCCAGATCCCCGTCAATATTAATGCGATGGTGAATGATGTCGAAGCGTTGTTAGGCCCTTTGTTGATCCGTAAAAAGATCACCATTGAGAGAGAAATTGATCCCGAGATAGAAGTTCTAGTTTACCCTAACGAGCTCAAGCAAGTTTTGATTAATTTGGTCAATAATGCGCGTGAAGCGATAGAGCATCATCGTGGAGAAGAGCGTCTTATCCGTATCCGATGTACTACAGATGAGCGTTACTGTACGATTGCGATAGAAGACACGGGAGGGGGGATTGATGTTTCGATCATTGATAAAATTTTTGACCCCTATTTTACGACGAAATTTGAGTCTCAAGGGACGGGAATCGGTTTGTATATGGCCAAAATGATTATTGAAAAACACTTTTTAGGAAAACTGAGTGTTTATAATACGCTCAAGGGAGCCTGTTTTGAAATCCGCCTTAATCGAGGGGTAAAAGAGGGTTCCGGCATACCACCTCAAATCGATGACTCCCGTTCTCATAGCGATAGTTGAGGGTGAAGTTGTGGGCATCGATAATCGATTTAATGATATAAAGCCCTAATCCGAAACTGTTCGAGTTTTCATGATGATGTAAAAACGGTTCACTCAATCGCTCCAGTGTACACTCCTCTCCCCAAGGTTCCCCCACATTAGAGAAAAGAAACCTCTCCCCTTTTTGGAGAACGGTTACTTTTCCCTCAGAGCTGTATTTAATGGCATTATCGATGAGATTTTTAAAGACGGTAACCATCACCTCGCAATCGGCGACAATAAGTGTTCCGTCCAATGAGAGATCGATGGCTTCATCATGTAGAAAAAGCAACCCTTTTGCCCTCTCAAGAAGGGCTTTAGGGTCACATGTTTGTAGATGGGGAGCGAGTGATCCCGATGTGATCTGCTCTAAGCGAACCAGCTCCGCGATTAGGTGCTCCATCCGAAAAAATGCCCGTTCTAAAATCGATTTCTCTTCAGACTTTTTTATAAACGGAAGAGAAAGTTTACCGACGGTGATTGGAGTTTTTAACTCATGCATGATGTTGCGTAAAAAAAGTTTGCGTGCTTCGAGCAGGGCTTGATTCTTCTCCATAGCAGTGTCCAGTGCGCGGGAAACGAGAGAGATTTCATCCTTTTTTTTGCTATGAATGGGGGTATAAATCCCCGCCGCACCATACTGTGCTATTGCTTGGGTGATGGTTTTCAGAGGAAAAAGAGTTTTGATGATGAACCAATACAGAAGCAGTAGTGCCAGTATCAAAGAGAGCAAAAGCGCTTCAATCCAATGGGATTGTTTTGCCGCATCGGTTTTGATGACCAGCAGCGGCGGTGTAGCTTTTGTTAAGTAAATGTAGAGATGATTTTCATCCCTTAAAATTTGTATCCGCCCTTCATGGAGTGAGGATTTAATCTCCTCTGGATAGTTTTTAGGGATAACGGTAAGGGCATTTTTGAGTGTTTTGATTAAATCATGGTGCGGTTCGGCAACGCTGTAGCCGTGCTCTTGCAAATAGGATCTGCGCATAGGGGGGGCGAGAGGGACACTTTTGCGTAAAACCAACAGCATATTACCCGCCTCACTCTCTATCCTATGGGTATACTCTTGGGCAAGTTTTTGTTGTAAGAAAACAAAACCTAATCCCATTGCGATAAAGGTGACAAGAAAAAAGAGGGTAATACGGAGAAAAATGCTATGAGTCATTACTTATCCTGAAAACCGGTATCCACTTCCTCGTATGGAGTGGATAAAACAAGGATTTTTTGGATCTTTTTCAACTTTTTGTCGTAAACGGCTGATAATAACGTCGATTGTACGGGCTGAACTCTCCCAAGAGATCGCTTCAGCATTGTTGGAGAGAAAGTCACGGCTAAGGGTTTGATTAGGATGGAGGATAAAGAGCGATAAGAGCTCGTATTCAGCGCGTGTGAGGGAAAGGGGCGAGCCGTTAAAGAGGATGCTTTGTTCGTTTTCGTTAAGGAGAAAGAGTTTGTTTTTTTTCTCCAGTGTGGGGCGATAGCGGCGTAGAACACTTTTGATCCGAGCGATAAGTTCGCGTGGCTCATAGGGTTTTGGGAGGTAGTCATCCGCACCATACTCCAGTCCGATTACTTTATCGTTGATATCACTGCGGGCACTGGAAATGAGAATAGGGATATCGGTTTTTTGACGGATCATTTTGCACAGCTCCAATCCATCCATTTGCGGCAGTGTCAAATCCAAAATGATTAAGTCAAAATGGTCGGTATCGAGCAGATTCAGTCCGGCTGATGGAGTGGAGACGGCATTGAGTGCGATTCCGTAGTTTTTCAGATA
>NZ_MIBU01000294.1:0-2533 GCF_001830725.1 Sulfuricurvum sp. RIFOXYD12_FULL_44_77 | reverse complement strand
TTGTGCCATCCACTCCACCGCATGAAACGGGGTCGGAGAGGCATCGATAAAATTGATCATCTCTTCGTTAAATTCGCGCATTACCCTTTATCCTTATTCTCTATTTTTTGAGTGCTTTGTGCTAATTTTTTATCATTCGCCCTCACTCTGCGTTCGAGCTTTTTGATATCTTCCTCGGGGGATAGATCTTCAGGCCTAATCCCGCTTTTGCCCAATAATTCCCGAACTTCACTATTATTTTTGATATGTTCATGTGTAATCGGCACTTCACCGAATAAATCACGCGCTTTGACATTATAGTTGGTAATCTCGGTCGCAAGGTCTTTTGCCTTGATCGTAATCGTTGGGAGAAAATCAGCGATAGGACGATTTTCAGGAATACCCATCTTTGATTTCATCTCTTGCGTATTATATCCACCGAATAGTGCATTATCCCCTTTACTGCGGATACGTCCGAAACCTTGATTATCCACACCCCGTTCATAAATATTTTTAGAGAGTTCCGTTTCGGTAGCGGTGAGTTTTTGACGGGCTTCGAGCCGTTCAGAGAGGGCAATACGCTCTTCGAGGAGTTCTTGTTTGCGGGTTTGTAGTGCAAAATAGCTTTGGGCAAAAGCGATCCGTTCTTTGCGAGGATCGCCGTTTTGAGCGATGAGATAACAGGCGTAGCGAGTGAGCATATAATCATCAACCGTTTTTTGTGCACCACTTCCGATCTCTACCATTTTCCCGACGTCGGGAAAATGGTCTACTACCGATTGTCCTGAATTTTGACATGCCGTTTTAGCTTTTTCGATAACTTGTTTAAAGTTATCCCATTTGGTATATTCCAAAAGCCCCATCAGCTCTCTAGCATACCAAAATTCTACACCCTCTTGTTCATGCACCGCGTCTTCGAAGCTTTTATGAAGAGAGGTTATCAGTTGTTTTTCCATTGCATTTTCCTTCGCGCAAATCTATAAATATTATAGCTTTGGACGAGAAAGCACTCCAAAATATGGCAGATTGTTATATAAACCAGATATCAATATTTTATGCACAGATCGAAACTTTGTGTTCTTTGTCCGCCACATAGGAGAGTGCTGCGAGAATATCCTCTTCTGTGAGTTCTGGGAAATCTTCGATGATGTCGGCAAAACTCATCTTGTTCACGAGCATATCGAGGATGTCATACACGCTGATCCGCATACCACGAATCGTTGGTTTACCCGAACGAATTTGAGGGTTGATGGCAATAATGGATTGGTATTCAGCCATGATATTTCCTCATGGAAAGTTAAAAGATTATAACAAATATTTGATGATAGTTCTGAACAAAAGAGGATTTTAAAAAAAATAATTCTTTTTTGTTACAATACACTATCTATTTCGTCATTCCCGATCAGGTCGAGAATCCATCCCAATACAAGAAAAAAAATGCCACTTTGGATTATGCCCGTATATATTGTATCTGGGATTACTTTATTAGTAAGCGGATATTTTTCCTATACAAATAAACCTTTCTGTTTTCAAAATCAAGCCATTCGAAATGAATCTATTCGACTCCATAGACTCAAATTACGCCAATTTGATCTTGGAGCCAAAGAACAGCTCACTCCACAAGAAGAAGCTGAATATACGATTTATAAGCGTGCCGATAAAAAGGCTTTCTTCATTGACCAAATTTTAAGTATTTCAGTTCCTATTTTTCTTATAACTTTTTTAATACTTATAGTATCATCAAATTGGGCATTACAAATGCCTTTATATATTGTGAGTGCATTCTTAATTTTGATCGGGAAAAATGATGCTGTCACAAATGCCAGTGGGTTTAGAAAACCTTTATGTGTTAGCAATCAAAGTTTTTATGAACTGGATATAATTGAATCATTTTACAAACGAATCAACGGTTTATCGCTCGATGAAGAAGAAAAAAGAAATATCGATAACTATGAAACCGAAATCCGATGGTATGGATGGCAGATGAATGTGCTTTATGTTGGAATTGCTTTACATCTGCTTGCAACGATACTTCACGGCATCATTCACGTATTTCAATCTTAACTGGATTCCCGATCAGGTCGGGAATGACGAGATTAAATCACATCCACATCTTCCAAAACACTTATCTCTTCAATCACCTTGTTATCGACCCGTATCGCCGAATCGATAACGACATCGGCAAGCTTCGAGACAATCGTGAGTTTGATCTCTCGGCGTCCTGGATGACGGCGGACGAGGGTATAGAGTTTTTCTAATGTTTCGAGGTTATCGCTGAGGCGGATGCGTAAGTGCAACGGCTCTTGCGGAGGGAGGTTTTCGACGATTTTGGTCTCTACCTTTTTTGCCTCTTTTTTCGCTTCATTGAGGGTCATAATTTTCGTGACGCTGATGCGGGTGAACATTTCGGTGTGGGTTACCTTGACCTTGAAGGCTATCGGCTCATCGAGATCCATCGCTTCAAGTTGCTCTACCCTGTCGCTAAAGAGCATCACTTCGATATTACCGTGGAAGTCCATCAGACTGACAAGCCCGAACATAGACCCTTTTTTCG
>NZ_MIBU01000293.1:0-2580 GCF_001830725.1 Sulfuricurvum sp. RIFOXYD12_FULL_44_77 | reverse complement strand
CCGATCAGGTGATCGAGTGGATTTTAGCTCACGCAAAGGTTATGAAATGAATGTTATTTTAGAAGCGATCCAAAAAAGTGCCATACGGATCAAACACGCAATCGATGTCAAAGATATCGGCTATTCCCAAGAGCAAAACAGCTCCGGTGAAACCCAGCTTCAGCTTGATATCCAAAGCGATTTAATTATCGAAGAAGAGTTGAGTCAGATTGCAAGTGTCCATACCATTGCAAGTGAAGAGAAAGAGCTTCCTATGGTTCTCAATGAAAGCGGCCGCTTTTTTATCGCCTTTGATCCGCTTGACGGCTCCTCTTTAGTCGATGTTAATCTCAGTGTCGGTTCTATTTTCGGAATTTATGACGGAGCTTTTACCCCTACTAAAATGGTTGCAAGCTGTTATGTTGTCTATGGCCCGCGTGTTGAGCTGGTCTACGCCGATGAGCACAAAGTCTCCCTCTATCTCCTCCAAGCGGGAGAGTTTGAGTTTGTGAAGCATATCCACTTGAATGAAAAAGGGAAGATCAATGCACCCGGCGGTACACAGCAGTGTTGGGCACCGTTTCATAAAGCGATGATCGATTCCTTCTTCGCACGCGGCTATCGCCTCCGCTACTCCGGCGGTATGGTTCCCGATTTGCACCAAATCCTCCTCAAGGGGGGCGGATTATTCAGCTATCCGGGTGCCAGTGATAAACCGGAAGGGAAACTTCGTATGTTGTTCGAGGTATTTCCTTTCGCCTTTATCTTCGAAAAAGCCGGAGGTAAAGCGGTGGATGGAACCAAGCGGGTTTTAGAAAAAGAGCCTGCACACGTTCACGATACCAGCCCATGCTTTTTCGGTTCATCTGAAGAGATAAACGAGGTTTTGAGTGTCTATGCCGGAGCAGAGTGAATACGAAGCACAATTGGATGAAGCTATAAAAATTCTCCAAGAGTGCCAACAAGAGCAGAATGTGAGCAGTTGCTATGTCTGTGAAAAATGTATCGGGTGCGAAATTCGCGCCAAATACATCCGTGCCGTCTATGAGAGTATGTCCAAAGGTGAAACCGGCGGGTTTGATTTTTAATAAGGAAAATAAATGAAAAACTATATTACCACCCCTATTTATTACGTTAACGGCGAAGCCCATATCGGTCATGCGTACACAACGTTCATCGCCGATACGTTGGCACGTCATTCACGCCTTCTCGGAAACGAGACCTATTTTCTTACCGGAACGGATGAACACGGTCAAAAGATCGAAGAGGCGGCAAAAAATCTCTCCAAACCGACACAGCAGTTTGCCGATGAGATCAGCGCGACGTTTCGTACGTTGTGGGATGAGTTTGATATTAGTTACGATCAATTTATCCGTACTACCGATGAAACCCATAAAAAAGGGGTTCAAGCCGCATTTTTAAAAATGCATGAGAACGGTGATATTTATAAAGACTTCTATGAGGGGAACTACTGCGTCAGCTGTGAAAGCTTCTTTCCCGAATCTCAACTCATGGACGGCGGCGGCTGTCCTGATTGCGGCAGAGCGACTACCATCGTAAAAGAGGAGAGTTATTTCTTCCGTCTCTCCAAATACGAAAAACCTTTGTTAGAATATTATGAAGCCCATCCTGAATTTATCCTCCCTAAATCACGCCGTAACGAAGTGATCAGCTTTGTTAAGGGGGGATTGAATGATCTCTCCGTCACCCGAACCAGCTTTAGCTGGGGTGTTCATTTGCCCGAATCGTTGAATGAGCCGAAACACGTTATGTACGTTTGGCTTGATGCCCTGATGAACTACGTCACGGCTCTCGGATACGGCTCTGATGAAGCTAAAATGGAGTTCTGGCCTGCGACTACCCAATTGGTTGGTAAAGATATCCTCCGTTTCCATGCGATCTACTGGCCGGCATTTTTGATGAGCCTCGGATTGCCGTTGCCGAAACATATCGGTGCGCACGGATGGTGGACACGCGACGGCGAAAAGATGTCAAAATCCAAAGGGAATGTTGTCGATCCGCGTGAGGTTTCCAAACACTACGGTGTTGAGAATTTCCGCTATTTCATGATGCGTGAAGTACCGTTCGGACAAGACGGTGATTTCTCTCAACGCGCATTGATCGACCGTATGAACTCCGATCTCTCCAATGATCTAGGGAACCTTTTAAACCGTATCATCGGAATGTCAGAGAAATACTCCGACTTTGTCATCAATAGCTGTGATGTTGAGAAATACCATGCCAAAGAGCTGAATGATGCCCATACCCTCCTAAACTCTCTTGAGACCTATCTAGGTGAGCTTCAGCTCCATCGTTACCTCGAAGAGCTGTGGAAAGTATTCACCATCGGAAACAAAGCGATCGAAGAACACGCTCCATGGGTGAAGATCAAAGAGGGTCGTAGCGATGAAGCCCTCGCAACGGTTGCATTGGTTGCCAATCTTTTGGCAAAAGCTTCCGTGATGCTCCACTCCATTATGCCAACCACTACCGCTACGATAGCCGACGCACTCGGATTTGAGATTACGACCGAGAGTTATAACCGCCTCATTGTTAATAAAGGGCTTCTAGAGACCTTTACGATCAAAAAAATCCCTCCTC
>NZ_MIBU01000292.1:0-2579 GCF_001830725.1 Sulfuricurvum sp. RIFOXYD12_FULL_44_77 | reverse complement strand
AAGATGGAAGGGGTTATCGAGGCGCATATCAACTATACGAACAATAAAGCTCGTATTACGTGGAACCCAGCGGACGTCAAGCTCTCTGCCATCATCGATATGATCCGCGCTATCGGATACAACGCATTCCCGTACGATTCCTCACTTCAAGAAGTACGTGCCAATAAAGAGCGCAAAGAGTACTATCTCCGTATGGCGGTAGCAACCTTCGCGACAATGAATATGATGTGGATTGCCGTGGCTCAATATGCGGGGTATTTTAGCGGGATTACTCAAGATATTAAAACCATTCTCAATATTGCCGAGTGGGTATTAGCGACTCCTGTACTCTTTTACAGCGGATGGGTTTTTTATCGCGGAGCCTACTACGGGTTGCGCAATCATGCGGTGACGATGGACTTACTCGTCGTTACGGGATCGTCTCTGGCGTATCTCTACTCTATCTATATCACCCTGTTTGAAAAAGGGGAAGCCTATTTCGATTCGGTGGCGATGATTATCACCTTTGTCCTCTTCGGGAAATTTCTCGAAGTCCTCAGCCGTAAAAATGCCGCCGATACCCTCGACATCATCGGTAAACACATTCCGCGTGAAGTGAGTATCGTAGAGGGCGAATCTATCCGATCCGTCGATGTCAACGAAGTCAAAGTCGGGGATGTGATTGTGATCCGAAGCGGTGAACGCTCCGCAATTGACGGTGAAGTAATTTCAGGGGAGGGGAGCTTTGATGAAAGTAACCTCACGGGAGAATCGGAGCCGATTTTTAAACGTATTGGTGATCGTATTATCAGCGGAACGACGAGTATCGATGCCCTGATCCATTATCGGACGACCAAAGATTTTGCCCATTCGACCCTCTCGAATCTTGTTAACTTGCTCGAGAATGCGATGGCACAGAAGCCTTCGATTGAGCAGTTAGCGAATCGATTATCTCAGCATTTTTCATCAACGATTCTATTTTTGGCGATTGCAACCTTTTGGGGTTGGTATTTTTGGCCGCACACGTTTGATCGCTCGCTTATGGTGGGGATCTCGGTCATCATCATCGCCTGTCCGTGTGCGCTGGCTCTTGCGACTCCGGTGGCGACGTTGGTAGGATTGGCTCTGGGTGCGAAGAGGGGTATTCTCTTTAAATCGGCGGCACAAATCGAGACGATGGCAAAAGCGACTATGGTTGTTTTGGATAAAACGGGAACGATCACCCAAGGACGCCCCGAAGTGGTTTATGCCACGATTCACACACCTTTTGATACGGGAGCTTTGCATACACTTGTCTCCTCCTCTAAGCATCCGATCAGTCGAGGGGTGATGGAGTATCTGGAGCGAACGGAAGAAGCTATTGAATCCGGCACTATCGAAGAAGCGCGTGAAATTCCCGCTCGCGGTATGGTCGGACGTTCGAATGGAGTAATGATCGCGGGGGGGAATGCACTGTTAATGCAAGAACTCGGGATTGAGGTCGATTCGGTGAGTGATAAAAGTCTTTTTTATTATGCGCTTGATAACAGACTGGTGGCAACTTATGAATTGCGTGATTTGCCAAAAGAGAAAGCTAATGAATCAATTGATAGTTTGAAAAAATTGAATCTTCGGGTGGTAATGCTCACAGGAGATCATGAGGCGGCGGCAATGAGAGTAGCCAAGGAGGTTGGAATCGAGGAAGTGTATGCCCATCTAATTCCTGAAGGCAAAGCGGCGTTTATCGATAAAGCCCATGCACAGGGGCATATCGTCGTGATGGCCGGAGATGGGGTCAATGATCTTTTGGCATTAGCAGCTTCGGATATCGCGATTGCGATGGGGAACGGGAGCGATATCGCAATCGAGGTGAGTGATGTGGTGTTGATGAACGATTCGTTGACGTCGCTCGCTGAAGCATTCTCTATCAGCCGTAAAACGTATGGCCTTATTAAACAAAATCTTGGGATTTCACTCGTCTATAATTCGATTACGATTCCGCTGGCGATGATGGGATATGTTATTCCGTTGATTGCCGCGATTTCAATGTCGTTTAGTTCGCTCCTCGTCGTCGGAAACTCGATGCGAGTACGTTGGATGTATAAATAAAAGGTAGGTAATTATGGATTCATGGGTAATCGCGATGATGCTGGGTGCATCGCTTTTTTTAGGTGGTATTGCTCTGGTTGCATTTTTGTGGGGAATTAAAAACGGTCAGTTTGACGATGAGAAAAAAATGATGAATCAAGTACAGTATGATGATGAGCGTGAACTTAACGATGCAGCTAATCAACAACGTAAAAAAGAGTCAGTGAATAAAAAAGAAGAGTATCGACCGGAATAGAAGCGAAAAAAGAACTCACCGCAGGTGCGGTGAGCGCGGTATTATTTAATACCTGCTACGTAAGAAGCAAGAGCTTTGATATCAGCATCTGACATTGCAGCAACTTGACCTTTCATCAATGCACCCATACCCGCTTTGTTCAAAGTACCGGCTTTGTAACCTTTAAGAGAAGTTTCGATAGCACCAGCTGATTGACCTTTTACGATCGCTGATTTACCAAGAGCCGCTTTTTCGAAAGAAGCACCGTGACAAGCAGCACATTTAGCTGAAAGAGCTT
>NZ_MIBU01000291.1:0-2946 GCF_001830725.1 Sulfuricurvum sp. RIFOXYD12_FULL_44_77 | reverse complement strand
TTTTTTCGCCGTGCGAAGTTCGCTCGTGTTAGTCAATTGCATCATTTTTTGCTTAATTTTCAAAGTGAAAAGCTCAATTTTTTTCTCTTTGAGCATACCTTGAAGTTCAGCAGCTGTTTTGTCGTTCAAATCAGTATATTTCATTGCTCATCTCCGCAGTTACAATTTTGGTTTTGAACGGAAGTTTTTGCATCGCAAGCGATAATGCTTCACGCGCAAGAGTCTCTTCAACACCACCCATTTCAAAAATGATACGGCCTGGTTTGATGTTCATTACCCATTGGTCAACAGAACCTTTACCTTTACCCATACGCACTTCAAGTGGTTTGGCAGTCAATGGTTTAGCCGGGAACACACGGATCCAGATTTTACCTTGACGTTTGATATGACGGTTTGCTGCAATACGAGCCGCTTCGATTTGACGAGAGTTAATACGTCCCGCTTCCGTTGCTTTGAATCCGATAGAACCGAAATCAAGTTTATTGGCATTCGTAGCGTAACCTCGGTTACGCCCTTTCATCATTTTACGATATTTCGTACGTTTAGGCATCAACATGATTAGTTAGCCTTTCGTCGTGGACGACGTTGTTGATCGTCACCACGCTCTTCTTTAGATTCTTTAGCTTCTGGTTGAATTCCTTTAGTGAGAACCTCACCTTTGAAAATCCAAACTTTGATACCGATTACACCGTAAGTGGTGTGCGCTTCAGCAAAACCGTAATCGATTTTTGCACGAAGCGTATGCAACGGTACGCGACCTTCAAGGTACCACTCAGTACGAGCGATCTCAGCACCGCCAAGACGACCTGCAACTGAAACTTTAATACCTTTAGCCCCTGCACGTTGTGCATTTTGCATAACTTTTTTCATCGCGCGGCGGAAAGCAACACGTTTTTCAAGTTGAGTCGCAACGTTTTCTGCAACGAGTTGTGCAGATGCTTGTGCTTTTTTCTCTTCTTTGATGTTAACTGCTACCGGTTTACCAATAAGGGTTTGAAGAGATTCTTTGATTTTTTCAATGTCAGAACCTTTCTTACCGATAATGATACCAGGACGAGCCGCAATGATCGTAACGCGAAGACGTTTCGCAGTACGCTCGATCACGATGTTGCTCACACCTGCGTAGTAGAGTTCTTTTTTCAAATAGGTACGGATTTTATGGTCTTCGCCCAAAGAAACCGCAGCTGTTTTAAAGTTAGGAAACCAACGAGATTCCCAGTTGCGGTTGATACCGAGACGAAGTCCGATAGGATTAACTTTATGACCCATAATTATTTACCCTCTACTTCTACCAAAATGTGTGCTGTCGGCTTACGGATACCAGAAGCGGTACCACGTGCACGTTGAGTGAAACGTTTAAGTACCGGACCGTTATCAACGCGGCATGATTTGATAACACAATCTTGCGCATCGATACCGCTGTTAGCTACTGCTGACGCAACCACTTTAGCGATGATTTTTGCAGCTTTGTTTGGAGTAAACTCCAATGCAGCCATTGCTTGCTCTGCATTCATTCCTTGAACTTCGCGAGCGATCAAACGAGATTTAGTCGGAGATACGCGAACGAATTTTAATAGTGCTCTTGCCATATCTCTTCCTTATTTCCCGATTTTCTTTTGTACAGAACCTTTATGGCCCTTAAACGTACGTGTTGGTGAAAATTCACCAAGTTTGTAACCAACGTGGTTTTCCGTTACGAAAACCGGTACAAACTGACGGCCATTGTGGACGGTAAACGTTAAACCGATCATATCTGGCAAGATCACACTACGGCGTGACCAAGTTTTGATAGGCTTGTTGCTTTTCGTCTCTTTGGCAGCAATCACTTTTTTCATTAGGTGTCCGTCAACAAACGGTCCTTTTTTTACTGATCTAGCCATTATCTACCTCTTCGGATTTGATTTACGGCGAGTAATAATAAGTCTATCACTTGCTTTCTTCTTACGTGTTTTAGCACCTTTAGTCGGTTTACCCCATGGAGTAACCGGGTGACGTCCTGAGTTTGTTTTACCTTCACCACCACCATGCGGGTGATCGATAGGATTCATAGCAGAACCACGTGTTTGAGGACGGATACCCATATGACGAGTACGACCTGCTTTACCAAGAACGATGTTGATGTACTCTTCGTTACCGACAGTACCGACAGTCGCCATACATTCACCCAATACATAACGCATTTCACTTGACGGAAGACGAAGAGAAACATATTTTCCCTCACGACCCATGATTTGCGCAGATGTTCCGGCTGAACGGACGATTTGTCCACCTTTACCCGGTTTAAGTTCGATGTTATGAATCGTTGTCCCCACAGGGATATTCATCAATTTCATCGCGTTACCCGCTTTAATGTCCAAACCGCTCTCAGCAGCAGCAACAACATCACCGACTACCAAACCTTTTGGCTGGAGGATGTAACGTTTGTCACCGTCTACATAATTGATAAGAGCGATACGACAGTTACGGTACGGATCGTATTCGATTGCAGCAACAGTACCAGGAACACCGAATTTGTTACGTTTGAAATCGATAATACGGTAAAGCTTTTTAGCTCCCGCTTCTTTATGACGTGATGTGATACGACCGTTGTTGTTACGTCCCGCAGCTGCAGGGATTTTAATCAACAAAGAACGAACAGACGCTTTTGCCGTGATATCCGAGTTGTCAACGTTTGTATAAAAACGTCGGCTCGGGGTTGTTGGTTTATACGTTTTGATCGCCATATTACACCGCCAAACTATCGATTTGTGCGCCTTCTGGCAATTTCACATAAAACTTTTTAAAGTCATTTTGTTTGCCAGCAAGACCACGGAAACGTTTAACTTTTCCGCTTTGGTTTAGTGAGTTTACGCGAGCCGGAACGATTCCGAAATACTCTCTAAACACCTCTTTAAGAGCGTTCTTTGTCATACGTGGAGACGTTTGAACAACGATTACACCCTCTTC
>NZ_MIBU01000290.1:0-2609 GCF_001830725.1 Sulfuricurvum sp. RIFOXYD12_FULL_44_77 | reverse complement strand
ATGTGGTTGTTTTTACCGACATTACAAAGCTCAATCAATTAGCGACTCAGGATGTGTTGACACAAGTTGCCAATCGATTTAAATTTGATCAGGTATTAGAACACTCTATTGCATTGTCTCAAAGGTACGGGCGTCCCCTTTCGATTATGATTATAGACGTGGATCATTTTAAAGCGGTTAATGATACCTACGGTCATTTGATCGGTGATGAAGTACTCAAAAAATTAGCCAAAATTTTGAGTGACGGAATCCGTAAAAGTGATGTTATTGCACGTTGGGGCGGGGAAGAGTTTGTTGTTTTACTCCCTGACAGTGAGCTCACTTCCGCGGTTAAACTAGCGGAAACTTTACGCGCGAAAGTGGCTGAAAGTGATTTTACTCCTGCTAAAAATATGACATGTTCGATCGGTGTTGTACGATGGAATGACGGAGATACTCCCGATCAGCTTCTCAAGCGTGTGGATGAAAAACTTTACACTGCCAAAGAGAGCGGTAGAAATAGGGTCATTAGTTAAGAAAAAGTTATTTTAAGATAAAATGTAAAATCAACTTATACAAAGTTTCAGAGTGGATTTTGTTGTGTCTCAATAAGGGAATATATGAGTTTTAAGCGTCGTGTACAACTCTCCATTACGTTGCTGATATTTGCAGTATCGACGATTTTAACGGCTTATTTTCTCTATCATGAAAAACAAATGGCATCTGAGAAAGCGTTAACATCATCGCAAAATATTAAACGGGTGTATGATTTTATTCAGAAAGATTTAGAATCTTTCTATATTTTTCGTGCTTATGCAAACCTCCGATCACCCGGTATCAAAGAAGCGATGAGTGCACGTGATTCGGCGAAATTGTATGAACTGACACTAACCCGCTACCATACACTTCGTGAAGAAAATCCTCATCTTATGGTTATGCAGTTTCACGCACCCGATGGAAAGTCGATTCTTCGGATGCACAGAAAAGAGATATTTGGAGACGATATCGCGTCCCGTCGTCCTATGATAAAGAAAACTCACAGATCGCAAAAGGTGCATAGTGGATTTGAGGGGGGAATAGAGGGGATCGCGTATCGGATTGTTGTCCCTTTTAGCGATCAAAACAGCTACATCGGTGCATTGGAATTTGGAATTGATCCGGATGCTATTATTGGCAAACTGATTCAAACTACCAAAATGGAAACCCTTTTTATGCTTCACGAGAGTCGTATGGCGGCGGCTGATACTCAAAAGTATCAAGCACACTACAGCGGATACCGTTTACCCCATTTGAGCCCTTTTCAAAAACCGTTAATTGAAGCGTTTGTTAAAGAGAATCCGGCGCTAAACCAGCGTATTATCCATCTTCAAGGGAAAGAGTATGATGTTATCCCTATTCATTTGAGAGGTAATGATGGAAACCCTATCGGTATGTTCTTATGTTTCAATGACGTTACACGAGGGTATCAAGAGGTTTTGGAAGTTATTTTTGAGAGTTTGATGGTGACCCTCGTCATAACCATAATCCTTTTAGGGATTGTTGAATACGTGTTTAACCGTATGATGAAGAAAATGCTCTATCAAGAGACCTATACATCGACGATTCTTAATTCTCAAAAAAATATTATTGTCGTTATGGATGATGGAGAAATTATTTATGCCAATACGGCTTTCTATAATTATTTTCACTACCGTTCACTGGAGGAATTTCATCAGAATCATCGATGTATTTGTGACCTCTTTGAATCGGTCGAAACGGAAAACTTTTTACAGCCTCAGACCGATGGAATGGGGTGGACTGAATATATTTTGGCACATCAAGAGCGAGAACACCGAGTCAAAATGAGTGTTGAGGGAAAAACATCAACCTTTACGGTAGATGTGCAGATGATGGAGTATGAAGATGCTCTTCGCTATGTCGTTATTTTCAACGACATTACCAATCTGAACAATTTAGCGACGTTGGATCGATTGACTCAAATCGCAAACCGTTTTGAATTTGACAAGATATTAGGACATTCGATAGAGGTTTCTCGTCGCTATAAACGATCGTTTTCTATCCTTTTGCTCGATATCGACCATTTTAAATCGGTTAATGACCATTTCGGCCACTTGGCGGGTGATGAGGTTCTTAAAACATTCAGTGAGCTGTTGCGTAAGCAGATTCGTCAAAGTGACGTAGTGGCTCGCTGGGGGGGAGAAGAGTTCATTATTCTTCTTCCGGATACCTCATTGGCCTCCGCGATTAAAATGGCAGATGCACTGCGTCAACGGATTGAAGTGAATCCGTTTGATACGGTCGGTACCATAACATGCTCGATCGGTGTAGCGGAGTTCAATACGTTTGAGAGAGCGGATGATTTATTGCATCGAGCCGATGAGAAGCTCTATAAGGCAAAACACAGCGGTCGAAATAGGGTGATTGCTTAAAGAAAAACGGATACTTTTATAAAAACCTGCCAAACAAGTGCAGCCGTGATACCTGCGGCAAATCCGGCGATGATGTCATCTCCCATCACACCCAATCCCCCTTTAGCTTCACGATCAATCCGACCGATAATTGAGGGTTTTTTGATGTCATAAATGCGAAAAAAGATAAAGCTAAGGGCTATCTGGAGAGCGATTCCGTTC
>NZ_MIBU01000289.1:0-2611 GCF_001830725.1 Sulfuricurvum sp. RIFOXYD12_FULL_44_77 | reverse complement strand
GCTCCCCCCGCAGCGGCGAGAATAGTTCCGCCAAGTCCCATCCCCTCTCCTTGAGGTTCGGCGTTGAGTTCCGATTGTCCGGCTTCCATTTTTTTGTACTCTTGATCGGCGAGCTCCTTCATCTCCGCTTCGCTCATAACCCGCTCAGTAACGGTGCCGTTCTCATCGGTCTCTTTGATAATCGCGCGGCTTGGACCCTCTGTCGGCATCTCTTCAACAATGACGTATTTGCCGTTAGGCTGCTGTTCGACGACGAGGAATTTATTCTGTGCTTCCGCTTGCTCTTCTGGCGCGCTTTGGCATCCGCTGAGGGCACTGAGAACGGCAAGGCCGATGGTTCCGGTCATAATGGTATTGGCAGAGGTAAAATGTTTCATGGGGAGTTCCTATCGTAATTGTTTTAATTGAGTTGACGTAAGGCGAAAAATCTTTGAGGCACTTTGTTCGCTGAGGCCACGATAATCTTCAATGATAATATCGCTGACTGCGCGGCAAAACCCACTGTCATACCCTTTTCCGCTCTCATTGGCAGAGGTGGAATAGAGCCATCCGTAGCGCTGAATCAGCCGTGCGTGTTCCGGATCTCTCACGTAACGAAACGCTTGGTTTTTGACAACAAAGGTTGTTTTTTTACTATGACGCACACGGTGTTTGTGGAGTGAGGGGATACGGATATCACGGCTGAGGCTTTTAAGATCGGCATAGACTTTGAGAAAGGGTTTATCTCCTGAGCGCATTTTTATCTGTTCTAAGCGTTGAGCATTTTGAGAGAGAAAACCGACGGTAGTGTCGGTTTGGGCGAGAATAATTTTATTCATCACTTAGGGGATGAGATAATCTTGGATCGCATGAGGCTCCATCCAGCTATCGTCTTGCATATGTGTCATAGCTTCGATAGCGGCGCGTGCCGCACTGAGGGTGGTAAAATACGGAGTTCCCATACGCAATACGATTTGACGGATCTGCTCGGCGTCTTTTTTCGAGGTTTTGTTATCGGAGGTGTTGATGGCGAGAGAGATCTCTCCGTTTTTCATCACGTCTTCGATATTCGGGCGACCCTCAGAGATTTTAAGGACTGCTTCACATGGGATTCCCGCTGCCTCAATCACCTTTTGGGTACCGCGTGTCGCCACGAGCTTGAACCCTTGATTGTGCAATCCGCGTGCGATTTCTGGAGCGTGAACTTTATCCATTTCGATAAACGAGAGGAAACATGTCCCTGAGGTCGGGATTTTATTTCCTGCTGCGAGTTGGCTTTTGGCGAAGCTAACGCCGAAGTTTTGGCTGATACCCATAACTTCTCCGGTCGATTTCATCTCCGGAGAGAGAACCAGATCGGCACCGTAGAGTTTGTTGAACGGGAATACCGCCTCTTTGATCGCAACGTGTCCTTTGAGACGCGGTTTAAGCAATCCATCGGCTTCCATGACGACATTGTAGTTATCGTAGAATTTCAACGCATTGCGTAAGCTGTCACCGAGCATAACACGGGTTGCGACTTTTGCGAGTGGCATTCCGGTCGCTTTGGAGACAAACGGAACGGTACGAGACGCACGCGGATTGACTTCAATGAGGTAAACCTCGTTTTGGTAGATCGCGTATTGGATATTCAAAAGCCCGATAACACCGAGACCCAATGCGATTTTTTTCGTTTGTTGCTCCACTTGTGCTTGAAGCTCTGCGCTGAGGCTGACAGGAGGGAGTGAACAGGCACTATCCCCTGAGTGAATCCCCGCCTCTTCGATATGTTGCATAACAGAGCCGATATAGACTTCATTACCGTCACTGATCGCATCGACATCCAACTCAACCGCTTGATCGAGGAATTTATCGACCAAAACAGGAGAATCGTTGCTCACCGATACGGCGACATCCATATAGGTACGGAGTTCATCTTCGTTGTAGACGATACGCATAGCACGTCCGCCCAAAACATACGAAGGACGTACAAGGACAGGGTAGCCAAGCTCTTCAGCTACTTTAAATGCCTGCTCTTTCGTCATAGCGATACCGTTTTCAGGCTGTTTGAGACCTTGTTCAACAACGAAAGCGGAGAATTTCTCACGGTTTTCCGCCAAGTCGATCACTTCCGCCGAGGTACCTGCGATTTTGGCACCGATTTCGTGAAGGCCGTTTGCGAGTTTTAGCGGTGTCTGTCCTCCGAAATGGACAATGATCCCATCAGGCTGTTCCGCATCGACGATAGAGCGGACGTGTTCGAAATCGATCGGCTCGAAATAAAGGACATCGGAGGTATCGTAGTCGGTAGATACCGTTTCAGGGTTACAGTTGACCATGATGGTCTCAATCCCCATCTCTTTGAGGGCGAATGAGGCGTGTACGCAACAGTAGTCGAATTCGATACCTTGACCGATACGGTTAGGCCCACCGCCGAGGATCATCACTTTTTTCTTGTCACTTTGACGCGGTGCTTGAAGTCCGAGACGGGTAATGTTGGTGGTTGAATAGAGATAGGGGGTCAATGAACCGAATTCTGCCGCACAGGTATCGACTTCGTTGTAGTCAAACATGATTCCAAGTGCTTTACGTGCTTCGTAGACATCATTCTCTTTTGCACTTCCGCCGTTTAAGGTGATAAGACGTGCAATAT
>NZ_MIBU01000288.1:0-2626 GCF_001830725.1 Sulfuricurvum sp. RIFOXYD12_FULL_44_77 | reverse complement strand
TTACGGCGGGTTATGATATTCGCACCCGCGAGGCGTATGATGCAACGTGGGCGGAGTTTGATACAATTGTGGGATTTAAGTATCTCAAAGGGATGCACATTAACGATTCAAAACCTGATCTTGGGAGTCATGTCGATCGACATGACTCACTCGGAAAGGGGAAAATCGGGATTGATGCGTTCGGATTTATCATGAACGATCCTCGGATGGATGATATCCCGCTGGTGCTTGAGACGATCGATGAGACGATTTGGGCTCAGGAGATTGAACTACTTTACTCACTGCAGGAGAAATAATGCGATACATAATATTACTGTCAGCTGTAGCAGCCGCAGCAATGGCGGGGGGATACAAAATTCCTGAGAGTTCGATCAACGGCACGGCACTCAGTGCGGCGTATGTCGCAAATGCACATGGAGCCGATGCGGCCTATTATAACCCTGCGGCTATGATCTATAACGAAGATGCGAATCTGCTTGAAGTGGATGCGACGTATATCGGGTTGTCTAAAATTCATTACCAACCGACGAGTGGAACATCTATTGATTCTAAAAGTGAATCCTTTTTAATTCCGACGCTCCATTTTGCTTCGAAAAAATTAGGGGATAGCGGTGTGCGTGCCGGATTTAGCATTGTCGTTCCTGCAGGATTGTCTAAACGGTGGCAGAGTGCTCCGGCAGTTTACAGTGCCGAAGAGTTCACACTGGAAACAGTCGAGTTTAATCCCTCTTTGGCTGTTCCTTTGAGTGATGAGGTGAGTTTTGGGGTTGGATTTCGAGTCGTGAAAACAGACGGTGTCGTTAAAAGTACCTCTCCTGTTCCGGCTACACGAGATATGACCGGAGATTCGATTGATTATGGATATAACTTTGCAGTAAATTACCGTCCGCAGCCAAATCTTTCACTTGCGGCAACATACCGTTCAAAAATCGACTTAACGGTTGAGGGGCATGCTACTTTGAATTATAGCGGGGTGTTATATGATGGTTCTACCAGTGTAGTTGTCCCTATTCCTGCGGCGCTTAATCTAGCAGCTGCGTATACCTTTGATACGGGGACGACGGTAGAAGCGGTATTTGAGCGAACGTTTTGGTCAGCGTATCAAAAGTTGGATTTTGAATACGGCGGAACACCCAATTTGGCAACATTTGCTTTTGGTACTGCGATCCCTAAAAACTGGGAAAATACAAACTGCTACCGCCTTGGGGTGACTCAAAAATTTGATAAATGGACGGCAATGGCAGGTTTTGCGTATGATAAATCTCCAGTGCCGGAATCGACACTCGGGTATGAACTTCCCGATGCGGATGCATGGATGGTTTCTTTAGGGGGACGTTATCAATTGGATGAGCATTGGAATATCGGTTTAGCCGGATTGGTCGATGTTAAAAAAGATCGGATTGTACATCAAAGCGGTGGGAGCAATCCTGTTAATGGCGAATTTTCCAATGCTCGTGCCTATCTCGTGACTGCCGGAATCGGGTATCGCTTTTGACCCAATTTAAAGACCATTTTTTAAAACAAGGAAACCATTGAAATATCTTATCGACTTTTTAGAAAATAAAGTAATTGAAGAGACCCATATTTTTTCACAACTCAAATGTACGGTCGAAGAGGCAAAAATTTTGCAGCTTCTTACCCGTAAATTTTTGCAGTCTCAAGAGGATGTCATTGTTGCCGAACTTCTCCAAGAGCTTTACGGGGCGGATGATTACTCCTATTTGAGCCATTTCGGGGAAGTGAAAACATTGCTTGAATTGGGTTGGATTACCCATCACTCGTTTACTCCCCTTAAAATCAGTGAGTTGTCGCATTTGGAATTGTATAACACTCCCGTTGCGGTAACATCGATCTTTATGAAGCTTCTCGAAGAGGGTTCGTTGGAGATGACGCTCCCCGATATTAAACCCTACGCCGATCATTTGGAATATCTCCAAGATCAGTTTTTCCGTATTGAACTCTATCAAAAGATGTCGATTATTCGTCACAACGGAAATGAGCATTCACTCGGGATCAACCGTATCCAAAACAAACTTGATCTCCTCGAAAAACGGATTGATGAGCGGATCGCTCAAACCTCACTTGATGTTGTCCTCGATCGCTTTTTCAAACAAAAGAAACTGGAACCCAAAGAGCAGGTTATTTTCTTAGCCCTACTCAAAGAGGAGTACAGTGCGACAGAGGGGAATTTGCGGGAGATGAATACCCTCATCGACCTGATCAGTTTCGACGATTACGAACGGATCAAAAATCGTGCCCTCCTCGAAGACGGTGCCCGTCTCATCAACGAGGAAGTGATCGATTATGAGGAGATGCTCAACCCGTTCGGCGGTATCAGCCGTGCTTTTTATATCGTCGATGAGGTACTTCAGTCGATCATGCACCCTCAGAAGAAGAAAAAAGTGCGCAAACTTAAACTCGATATGCTGATCAAAGAGCAGGAAATTTTCGAGTTGATTGAACCGACAACTTCACTGGAAAATGTTGTCCTCAATCCTTCCACTGAACAGACACTTTCGAATCTTATGCGTCAGTTGGATCGCGAAGTGATCGCACGGCTTCATGAATGGGGAGTCAAAGATAAAAAAGCGGGGATTGATGCACGGATTATTTTCTACGGCCCTCC
>NZ_MIBU01000287.1:0-2643 GCF_001830725.1 Sulfuricurvum sp. RIFOXYD12_FULL_44_77 | reverse complement strand
AGCTTCCATTCAAAAAGAGCTTACCCATACGGCTTTGGATATCGCTAAAGAGGTGATTGGGATTGAAACAGGGGAACACAGTGCCAAAATAGCGGCAAAACTCTCAGGTGATTTAATCGAAGAGTTGAAAGATGCTTCTAAAATTACCCTTCGGGTGAATCCGGCGGATCACGGATTTATCTCTGAAAAAGTGGGTTCACTCACTCATGTAGAGGTGTTGTCCGATCGAGCGATCAGTGCCGGAGGGGTGGTTGCTATCAGCGATGTCGGAAACATCGATTCGGAGATAAAAAAGCGTTATGAGAGGCTTAAACGCTCCTTGTTGCTTGAATCGTAACCCCTTTTTCCAACGATTGACTTTTATACTATAGACTTCGAATAGAGAATACTTTTTAGGACAGTGCATCATAATGAATATTAAAAATTTTACTTTGCCTCAGATGGAAGAGCTATCCCAAAAGATACGGGACCGTATTTTAGAAGTGGTGAGTACCAACGGCGGCCATTTAAGCTCTACCCTCGGAGCCACTGAGATTATTGTGGCGATGCACAAAGTATTTGATGCAGAGAAAGATCCTTTTATTTTCGATGTCTCTCACCAAGCGTATGCCCATAAACTCCTTACCGGTCGTTGGGAAGAGTTTTCAACCCTTCGTCAATTTGGCGGTTTGAGCGGTTATACAAAACCATCTGAATCGGATAAAGATTATTTTGTTGCGGGGCACAGTTCGACCTCTATATCACTCGGAGTCGGTGCGGCAAAGGCAATAGCCCTCAAAAATGAGCAAGAGAGCCGTATCCCCGTTGTTCTTATCGGGGATGGGGCAATGTCTGCGGGGATGGCGTATGAAGCGATGAATGAACTGGGTGATCGCAAATATCCGATGGTTATTATCCTCAACGATAATGAGATGTCGATCGCCAAACCGATCGGAGCGATCAGCCGAATGCTGAGTTCTGCAATGGCTAGCCCTTTTTATCAGCGTTTTAAACGAAAAACAGAGCAGTTTGTCGATAATTTCGGGGAAGGGGCACACTATCTCGCGAAGCGGTTTGAAGAGTCGTTTAAACTCATCACACCGGGGATTATGTTCGAAGAGATGGGGATCGAATATATCGGCCCCATCGACGGGCATGATCTCAAATCGTTGATTGAGACGTTTGAAATTGCCAAAGGGATGGGTAAACCGGTATTGGTGCATATCCAGACCATTAAGGGCAAAGGGTATGAGATTGCCGAAGGAAAACATGAAAAATGGCATGGCGTCTCACCGTTTGATCTCAAAAGCGGCACGGCAAATGCCAAAAGTTTGCTCAAAAGTGCTACGCAGATTTATGCGGATGCCCTTATGACACAGGCTGATAAAAATGATAAGATTGTTGGGGTTACCGCCGCGATGCCCAGCGGAACAGGGTTGTCGGCATTGATGGAAAAATATCCCGAACGTTTTTGGGATGTGGCGATAGCCGAACAGCATGCGGTAACGTCGATGGGGGCATTGGCAAAAGAGGGATTTAAACCGTTTTGTACGATTTACTCCACCTTTTTACAACGGGGATTTGACCAAGTGATCCACGATGTGTGTCTGATGGATTTACCGGTCGTGTTTGCCCTTGATCGTGCCGGAATCGTCGGAGAAGACGGAGAAACCCACCAAGGGGCGTACGATATCAGCTTTTTACGTCTTATCCCTAATATGACCCTTTGTGCACCGCGTGATGAGCTCTCTTTTCATCAGATTATCGAGTTTGCATCGACGTATGAACACCCATGTGCCATCCGCTATCCGCGCGGTTCCTTCGCAGAAGCCGATTTGATCGAATCCGCTCCGTTTGTGGAGGGGAAATCTCAACTCCTTATTTCCAACGATTCCGATCGGTTGTTTATCGGGTACGGCAATGGAGTAGGGCGTGCGGCACAAACGATGGCCTTTATGGAGGAGCAACCTTCACTGCTCGATTTGCGTTTTGTCAAACCGTTAGATACAGTAATGCTACGTCAAATGGCGCAAGAGCATAAACAATGGTACATTTTCAGTGATTCGGCACGAATCGGCGGCGTTGGCAGTGCGTTGCTAGAGTGGTTATCGGAAGAGAAAATTACCGACGTATCGGTAGTGAGTTTCGAATATGATGATGAGTTTATCAAACACGGCAACACCAAGCTTGTCGAAGAGTCTTTAGGACTTCTCCCTGAACAATTAGCCGCTCGGGTTATCGGAGAATAATCACCCCAGCGATTCTCCCTGTTTGCTGAGCGTCGGCACGGTAGGAAAAGTACTCATCGCTCCTGCATGACGTGCAGTGCTCTACCACCTCTATGTTTTCTACCCCCAACCCTTTTAACTGCTCCAACAGGATCGTATTGACATCCAAAAACACTTTTTCATCTTCTCTTCGTAATGCCAAGCCATACCCCTTTGTTTCACACTCTAGAGCTATCGTTTCGTTGATCTCATAACAGCATCCTCCGATAGAGGGGCCGAGTACGATATAAAGATCCTCTGCATGGGTTCCAAATGCTTGATGCATCGCGGTGATCGTTTTAGGGAGGATGGCATGCAGTGCCCCAGAGCGTCCCGCATGGACTGCCCCTATCGCTTGTTGGATCGGATCGTAGAGCAATACCCCCGTACAATCGGC
>NZ_MIBU01000286.1:0-2669 GCF_001830725.1 Sulfuricurvum sp. RIFOXYD12_FULL_44_77 | reverse complement strand
CCTATTTTTGTATTTCGGAAAGCATTGTAAAGCAGGAGTGTAAAATTTATGTAAAAAAAATAAAAATTTACCCGTTAGTGTAAATGGGTGGGCAAAAAGTGTAGGTAAAGGTACTCCCCTCACCGTATACGGAGTCGATATGAAGCTCAATACCCGCTTTATCTACAATCGATTTGACGATATTAAGACCTATACCGAATCCCCCCTTGTCCCGATTTTCACGGTAATACCGCTCGAAAATACGATTGATGTCCTCAATCCCGACTCCGTTATCACGAAAACGGATCACACACTTATTCTCAAACCGCTCCAAAATGACGTCGATTTTCCCCTCTTCATGAGAATATTTGATCGCATTTGAAATATTATTGTCAATAATACGCTGCAACTGTGTGGGATTAAATACAATCGTAACACCTTTATCGATGTGCGGAAATATGGTAATATTTTTGAGTGCGGCGACTTCGGAAAAGTAATCAATCCTCTCTTGCAAATAGTGACTTAAATCGATCGTTTCATGTTCAAAGGCCAAACGTTCGTTTTTTATAAGGTAATCCATATCATTGTAAAGGGTTGCGAGGGTTTTGGTAGCTGCTTTAATCCGCTGCAGATATTTATTCGTAGGATTGGCACGATTATACAGATCAATATTGACATTAATGATAGAGAGGGGCGTATTGATCTCATGCATCGAATCTTTTATAAATTGATCCAGACGCTGATTAATCCGCTGAAACGGCAAAGCAAACCGATCCAGAAAAAAGAGGGACAAAACAAAGATCAATGCGGTAATGGAGAGCAAAATCACCACAACATCCTGATAAATTCGGGCGTACGAGATATTCCCCCCTACCACCAGATAGGATGCTCCGAAATAGCGCCCCTCAGGGAGAGCTATGACCAAATACGCATAAGAGTCTTGAATATGGTACCCTATTTTTTGAACATTAATCGGTGCTTGAATGACGCTAAATAACGGGTTAAAATGGACATCATAAAGCCCTGATTGAAACGAGCGGAATCTCGGATATTCAAACGGTTTATTCTCATTGGAGTCAAACTCTTCCATGGTACGGATAATCAAATGGGACTGCCGCTTGAGTTTAAACTCATACTGAATTTCATGAATGTACTTCATATAGGTGACATAAAGATAAGTGGGGAGCAACAGCAGTACCGCGACCAGCATTGTGTAGAGAAATGCATTTTTAAGTGCGTAGCGATTATCGTTCAATGATGTATCCCAACCCGCGACGATTTTGAATGATCTCAATGGGGAGTTTTTTTCGAAGATTATTAATTTGTACCCGTATGTTGGCCGGATCGACGTATTCCCCCCAAATCTCATCTTGAAACATCTCCACTGAGACGACTTGATTCGTGTGCTTGAGCAATACGGTAAAAATCTCTTTTTCCGTTTTACTGAGGGCAATATTATGATCGTTGTGCATCAACATAAAGTTTTCGGTATCGTAAATAAGCCCTTCGCCGAAATCGATTCGATTTTCCCCCTCATGATAGAAGCTTTTCATAGCATGCATAATCCGTATCTGTAATTCGGTCAGATCAAACGGTTTGCGGATATAGTCACAGCACCCCGATTTGTACCCCTCTTGCAAATCAGACACATTGACCATAGAGGTGAGAAAAATCGCCGGTATTTTATTTCCCTCTTTACGCAGCGTCCGCAGAAGCTCAAATCCGTTCATTCCCGGAACATTCACATCGAGGAGATAGAGATCGAAGTGGGTTTCATAGATTGCATCAAATGCTCTCTCACCATTGCTGAATCCAAACACTTCAAATCCCAACTCTTCCAAAAATTCGGTGATACTGACACGCAGCATATATTCATCTTCGAGCAATAGTACTTTCATCGTATCTCCCCTTTGATCTCTTTGGTTACTTTATAATCGAGCATAATCCCGATCAATTCCTCTTTGGAATAGGCATTCAACCGTTCACGTGCCTCTTGCAAATAGAGTTCTCGATCTTCCGGAGGAACGGTATCTTTGAGGTAGAGGAGCTCTTTATCGTATACACTTTGAAATTGGGCATTATCGAGCGATTTTTTGACCATGACATCGTAGAGTTCATTACGGGAGAGATGGATCAAAAAGGAGATATCCTCTTCATCCGAATGGGTATAGGTGCTGATCTGCTTTGGAGAGAGGGAAAAGATAAAAGCTCCTATACTCTCCCCTTCACCGTTTTTCATCGGCTCATAAAACAGATAACGCCCGCCGCTAAAAATGACACGGGTTGTTTTCAATGTTTTAAAATTGATCCCCTCTAAAAGTTTTAAATCGCTTTGGGTATATTTCGGATTGGCTAAAATATACTCTTTTCCGATGAGAGGATTCTCTTGCATAAATACGGCCGTTTCGTAAAATCGCTCATCCATCAAAATATACAAATCAATTCCCAAACGGTCAAAATATTCTTGCGTCGATTCGAAAAAAGAGACCACCTCCACAAATCCGACCATCTTCTCGGTATGATAGATAGGAACCGTTGCTTTGACCCCTATCTTTCGACCTACTTCGATAGCGGAGCGGGGTTTTTTATGATTTTGAAAATAGAGGAGATCGGGACGATGAAAATCCAAAGGCATCCCTGCATACGAGTTGTCCCAGCTCCGTGCAAAAATAACATAATCAGAGGTAATA
>NZ_MIBU01000285.1:0-18149 GCF_001830725.1 Sulfuricurvum sp. RIFOXYD12_FULL_44_77 | reverse complement strand
ATCGCTGACGCTAAAGGTCGCCATGACCGTTCCGGCCGTTGTGGTATCTTCGATCGCCGAACCATCGGTGATGCTCAGGAGTGTCGCATCGTTCGTATCCCCTACATTATCCGTAGGAATCGTTTCAACTAAATTTTCTATCACAACAGGTCGAACTACAGCCGGTATATCACTCGCAGCCGCAGGAGCATTAGCACCAGTAGTATTCAATAACGTAGATACATCCCCGACCGATCCCGTACGATCAAAGAAAATATCACTTCCCGGTCGTTCTTGATCTGTTATCGTCTCCCCTGCCGCAGTCTCATCACCCGCTTCAGTTATCTCGCCATTTACAGGCAATTCAAAACCGTTGATTGCCATCGCTCTTTTGAGTGAATCAACCGTTACAATCGCATCTTCATCGACAAAAACGCCTTTGAGCAAAGAGGTATCAAAATTTAGCGCTTGATTTCCAGCAATGAGAAGATCACCCATCCCCTCAATCGTGACATCAATAACAATTTTCGCATTTTGAGGGTTCGTAGGTGCACCGTAAACCAGTTCACCTTCATGGATCGCTTCGCCGACTTTTAACTGTCGAACAGCCCCTTTAGCATCTTTGACAAAAAAAGTACCTTGCTCTAACGATTTTACGTATCCGATTACTCGTGCCATAGCGATCCCCTAAAATGAGAAAATTTTATATTCTCTTATTTTAGCCTAGCCAAAAAAGTAAGTCTATTGTACTTAGGTACTAATTGAAGCGAAAATCAGCTGTGGAGGAGCAGTGAGAGGGCCAGACGATCTTTAAGCGAGAGTTTTTGATAGATAGCACTCGCATGTGCTTTGACCGTGCGAACGGTGATATCCAACGCATCGGCAATTTCTTGATGGGTAGCTCCGTCACCCAACATCATAGCAACTTCGCGCTCCCGATGGCTCAAAACATCCAATACCGCCAACGACTTATCTTTGGAGCTTTTTTGATCCCGAATCTGAGAGATCATCAACGTAATAAAATCGGGGTGAAGCCATACCTTCCCCTCTTCAAGTGCCTGATAGGCGGAGTGCAAATGGGATTCATGCATCATAGCATTGCCATACCCCATAGCTCCCAATTGTAAAAAATGTTGCGCTTTAGAAAAATCAGGGGTCATTGAAAAAACCATTACGCGATGCAAAAAAAGATTTTTAATTTCAACATCAGGCAAAGGAGCAATCATCGTATCCGTGATAAAAACAATAGCGTTATACTCGATATCAGAGGCAAATTTGCTCAACACCGTTGCCTCCATATCACTGAAGCTACTCGACCATCGCTCACATATTCTACTATTATCGCACAGCAAATACAACTTCACTTAGCGCTCCGTAAACGTATATTGTTTAGCTTTTAAAATCGGTTTTAAAATGTATTCCAAAACAGTTTTCTTACCGGTAATGATATCAACGTTGACCATCATACCCGGAATGATTTTAAGCGGTTTCTCTTTTGTACCAAGATATTTTTTATCCGTTTGCACTTTGACGACGTAATAAACATCATCATTTTTATCGGTTACCGTGTCGGGGCTGATAGTGACTACTTTTCCATGGAGTGAGCCGTATAACGAATAATCGTATGCCGTTACTTTTACAATCGCGTCTTGTCCCGGATAGATAAACGCGATATCAGCGGGTTTTACTTTTGCTTCGGCTAACAATCCCCCCTCGGTAGGGACGATCTCAATCAAATTATCCCCCGGTTTGATAACTCCCCCTACCGTATTCACATAGAGTTTTTGGACAATACCGTTTATCGGAGATTTAATCACCGTACGGGTAACCTGATCGGCTAATGCCGAGCTCTCAGCACCGATTCGCTTATACTCCGTCTCGGCTTCATTCAACTCCATTTGCGCTTTCATCGTAAATTCCGATCGCACTTCACGGATTTTACTGCTCATCTCATTCATAGCGGCCGTGAGTCTAGGAATCGATGCCAATAATGCGTTGTAACGTTCCGTCACATCACTCAGTTCCCGCTGAAGCTTTAAAAACTCCACACGCGGCTTGATCCCCTGAGCTACCAGCGGTTCAGAAATACTGACCTCTTCTCTGATAAGAGCAAGTGAGCGTTTTTGCTCGGAAATCCGCCCCTGTGCTTCGAGTTTATCATTTTGTTTTTGTGCATATTGATCACTTAATGCCGATATTTGAGAACGAAGACGCTCTTGATTTGAGATATAAACACTGCGCTCTTGCATAATTTGCAACGGAATTTTTGCCAGATCTTCTGCACTCGGGGCAAAAGGGGTCCCCGTTGTTTCAGCACGTAAACGGACGATCTTTGCCCGCAATTCCGCCGATTTGTATTGAGAACTCTCATAGGTTGAGGAGGATTTGATATTATCAACTCGTAGCATAATATCATCCGCATTTACTTTCTGCCCCTCTTTGACCAAAATAGCGCTAAGTATCCCCCCCTCTAAATGCTGGATCATCTGATTCTCACCGCCGGGAATAACTTTACCGTCCCCTCTGACAATCTCATCAATCGGCGCAAGGGCTGCCCATAAAAATATAAAAAGAACCGTTACAATCCAGAATAAAAGGACGGAACGCAGACGTGTTGGAGTATCTTCCAACACAGCGGCTGAGAGGCTGCGCATAAACTGATAATCATTGGCATCAAATGAGAAATGATATTTTTTCTTTCTCATGCAGTACCTCCTGAGAGTTTGGCAATCACGTCATCCCTCGCACCGTCAAGATAGATTTGCCCCTCATTCATCACAATAATCCGATCGACCAGCGGTAAAACCGTATTTTTTTGTGTAATCAAAACAACTGTTTTATCGTCAAAATAGCTCTTGAGATTATTAATAAGTCGATTTTCACTCAACTGATCCATCGCGTTTGTCGGCTCATCCATAATCACAATCGGTGATTCAAAGAGCAACGCACGTGCGATTCCGATACTTTGTCGCTGACCGCCTGAGAGTCCCATTCCCCGCTCACCGATAGGCATCTCATACCCTTTCGGATGTTTGCGGATAAACTCATCCGCTCCCGAAATCACCGAAGCGCGAATCATCTGTTCATCACTGGCACGGGTTGAGCGATAGGCTATGTTATCTTTGGCAGATCCTTTGAAGAGCGTAATGTCCTGAGAAACATAGGAGATATTTTTGCGTAAATCCGCTGGATCAATCTGTTTGATATCGATACCGTCAAGTAAAATCGACCCTTCATTCGGTTCGTAAAGATGGAGCAAAAGCTTGGATATGGTACTTTTTCCCGATCCAATTCGACCGATTATCGCTACTTTTTCCCCCGGTTTGATCTTGAAAGAGACATTGTTTAATGCACTGTGATCCGATTCATCATACGAAAAACTGATATTTTTAAACTCTATCTCCCCCTTAAGTTCCGGACGAGTAATGAATTTTTTTCCGTGAGGACGCTCGGAAGGCTGTGAGATTATCCCCTCAATCGCATCGTACGCCGCCTTGGCATCTGAATAATTGGAGATCAATGCTGCCGCTTGTCCCATCGGCGCAACGGTACGTCCCGCAATAATAATAATAGCGATCAGCCCCCCCATCGTTAGCTCATGCTCACCGATCAGATAAACCCCCACAATTACCAATACTACGGTCGTCAATTGGGTTAAAAAACCGGTTACGGTAGAGATTGAGGTCGAAATTAGGCGTGATTTTAAGCTTTTTTGGGCGATTTCACCCGTTGCCTCTTCCCAAGCCCATTGAACCTGTCCCGTCGTTCCGAGAGTTTTAAGTGTTTCGATATTTTGCAACGCTTCAATCAGAATCGAGCTTTTGGCCGCAGACGATTTATGGGTCTCTTCGATACTTTCGCGAAGAGGATTGCGCATAAAAATAGCATACCCCAAGATGAGGAACATCATCACGAGCGGAACCACAACCATCCATCCGCCGATGTATCCGATTACTAACAAAAAAAGGATCGCAAATGGAAAATCGACCAATGCCGTCAGGGTAGAGTTGGTCAGAAACGAGCGGATAGAATCAAAATCTTTTAGATTGCTGGCAAATGATCCGACCGATTTGGGATGCGAGGCCATTTTAAGATCAAGCACTTTTTCAAAAATCATCGACGACATAATAATATCACTTTTTTTACCGGCACTCTCTAAAAGCATCGCTCGGGTAAATTTTAAAAACGTATCCAATACATAAACAACCAAAACACCGATAGCAAATACCCATAGCGTTTCCGTGGCATCATTAGGGATGACACGATCATAGACGCTCATCGTAAAGAGAGGACTCGCCAGAACAAACAGATTCACCAATACCGTCGCATAAATAACATCACGATAAATATTTTTGGAAAGTTTCAAGGTATCCCAAAACCAGTGTTTGTGTTTAACATTGAGCGTCAGGGAATCGTTTTCATTATAAACAAACGGTTTTTTGATCAAAAATGCGAATCCCGTATATTCGTTATCAAGCATTTCTGCAGGTACCGTCTCCTCAATCGCCTCTTCTGCCGGAAGGATAATTTTACACGTTGTTCGATCTGCAGAAATTGAATCAAGGATACACGCATTCGAATTTTCTAACAATAAAATCATTGGAAGCTGTAAAGGGGAAATATCGGAGAGTTTTCGATGAACGAGTGTACTTTTTAGGCCGGCACGACTTGCAGCTCTTGAAAAAAGACCTTTGGAAGATTTGAGGCTGTAAAGACGAAGTGCCCCTCCCCACGGTGCCGTAGGCAAGCCTGCCATCAGTGCTTCGGCGGTAAAAGGTTTATGATAAATCTGCGTAAATAAGACTAGGCATTGCAACAGAGGATCAACACCGAACGCGGCCCCCTCCGGATCCGCAATCCGTCCTTCTAACTCTTCACTCATTTGGAATCTCGCTTGTAAGTGCCCTCTTGCCGATCGGCAAAAATAAGGGTGTCTACCTGCTGATCATTATCAGGACGATTATCCAAAAAATGTAATCCCGCTTTTTGAGGATACACTTCCCCGTTGGAGCCTAAAATATTTTGAACCATCGACCCCATCGCATCTAAAATACGGTAGTGCGCAAATAATAGATCGTTTTCAGCACGAACGATTTGCGATTGCGCCGCAACGTGATCATTTTGAGCTACCAAAAGGTCTAACAACGTCCGACGCCCTAAATCGTACTCTTTTTGATACAGCTCAAGGGTTTTGGCACTGGTCGCTTCATACCGTTTGAGATGAACCAATTGTTCAGAGATATAGGTTTTGGCACTCCAAGAGAGTTCCCCCTGCTCATCAAGCTTACGTATCGTTTCCCGTTTGCTTTCGCTCTCTTGATGCATTTTGCTCAAATTTTTCTGCGATTGAGCCTCATCGGCTCCGCCTCGATAGAGGTTATAGGTGAGCGTTAAACCAAATTTCGTTCGATCGTCATCCCCTACTATTCCCCCGACATCATTTGCCCAACTTTGACGTGCAAACGCATCGATTTTAGGGTAATAGTTTTTATAGGATGCTTCACGCTGAGCGTATGCCGCTTTAACGTTATACTCACTCACCAAAACCGAAGGGTTGTGCGAGCGCGCATACGCCTTCATCTCTTCAATCGTAGAGGGGAGAACACCCGAAAAACTCCCGTCTTCGAGATCTTTTGCTTCCACGTGACGCCCCAATACCCGTTCGAGATTAAACATCGCATCATCTAGATTGTTTTTAGCAACAACATAATTCGATTTAGCCAAAGAGAGAGAGGTATCGGCTTTTTCCGATTCGGAGCGGGTCGTAATCCCCGCCGTATAAAGTTTATTCACTTTATCGTAGATATCTTCATTAAACTGCACATTTGCTTTTGCGATGCAAAGCAAATCCCGATTTTTAAGAGCATTGATATATGTGTTCACAAAACTGTACGCAACATCATTCGCATTTTCGATGTAATGGTTGGATGCCGCTAAAATACGGGCTTTTTGATAATCGGCTTCATACACCGTTCCAAATCCGTTAAAAAGGTTTTGAGTCAACTGTAATGAGTGTTCGTAACTACTTAAAGAACGGCTTACATTTTGCGTTGTCGGAGATTTTGTTTTTTCTCGAGCGACCGAAGCACTGTAATCAAGGGTGGGGAGGTATTGCGCTTCGGTTATCCGTAAATCTTCTAACGTCGCACGATAATTATGCAATCGTTCCAATACAACAGGATGGGTTGAGAGGACTTCATCCATCCCTTCTCTCAAATTCAACGCGTTTAGGGTTGAAGCAGCACACAAAGAGATCATTACCGCTGCTTTTGAAAATAAAATTCTACGATTGGACATAAAATAGCTCCCACATCTTTGCAGTTAATATACTTAGTTATAACTAATTTAGACAATAAAAATTACTAGTAATGAAGTATATTACTTCTTTTAATCCTAACTGTAGTGAATTATAGCCAAAAATTTATCACAAAAATATCTAATGTATCCAGTTTTTGTGGGGTTTTTAGTGATTTAGTATTTTAAAAATATGTTTATATGTTAAAATAACATTATTTGCAAAAAGAAGGAAAAAAAATTTAATGAGTTTATATTTTCACGCAAAAGCCACCTTCACCCTCTTCCTTTTAACGATGAGTATACAATCGTTATACGGTGATTCGAATGTCACCTACTTTGCCCCGACTCACCCCGATGCTTGTTCTGAAAAAAAAGCGGTAGAAGTACCGATCGCTATAGCGGAACCTAAAGCAGCGGAAGTCCCCCCTCCCCCTCCTGCACCGATGATACCAAAAGAGAGCGACAGTGACAACGACGGTGTAGTCGATTCAAAAGATCAATGTCCCGATACCCCGAAAGGGTATAAAGTGGATACTAAAGGGTGCCCGAGCAGTGTGACCCTTCATCTGAATTTTGCCAGTAACTCAAGCACTCTCCCCGCTTCAGCTGAAGCGGAAATTGCGACTCTAACTACATTTATGGAAGAAAATCCTGCCGCAACGATGAGTATTATCGGTCATACCGACAGTACGGGTTCACGTGCTAAAAATCAAACGCTCTCAGAAAACCGAGCCAAAGCACTCGGATCACGTCTGATGCAAAACTCTATTGCATCCGATCGTATCAAAATGTCCGGCAAAGGTTCAAGTGAACCGGTCGTCTCCAACAAAACACCTAAGGGACGGGCAGAAAATCGTCGTATAGAGATCCTTATCCGCTAATCTACTCCCCTTGAATTCCTCTCAAGAGGGGATCATTTTCCCAAATAGTTTTCGGCTTCTTCTTTTAGCTTACTGTAAATTCTTTCAAAATCGGTCGAGTAGACCCGTGTTTCTGCAATCGACGTAATAAAGTTGGTATCTCTCTCCCATCTGGGAACCAAATGGAGATGAATATGCTCTGCGATCCCTGCTCCCCCCGCTTTACCCAAATTCATCCCGATATTGACACCGTGCGCTCCGAACCCCTCTTTGAGCAGACGGACACCTCTTTGAACTAAGCCGCTCATATGGAGCCACGTTTGCGGATCGAGGGCTTCGAGAGCATCGGTGTGATGGTGGGGAATAATCATAAAATGTCCGGGGGTATAAGGGTAGCGGTTCATTACGATAAAGCAACGTTCGTCACGGTAAAGTACGTGATGCGCTTTATCCAAATCAGGATGCTCCGTGATGTGACAAAAGACACACCCCTCATCCTTTTGGCCGCTGACATATTCGGTTCGCCACGGAGCGTATAAAATATTTTCCATTAGATAAAATTCGGTGCGTCGTTGGCAAAGAGGATAATATCACCCGCACGGGTCACTTCACCGAGTGTTTTAACCATCTGTGACTTATCACTCAACATGATTTTATTGGGAACGTTCAACTCTTTATCAAACTGCGCCGCATTAAGCTGACCCGTGATAATCGCAATATCAAAAACCCCGTTAATCGCACGGATCAGTTCGCTGTTAAGCGCTTCGGTACTCTCCACAAGCCCCGGAGTGACGATCACTTTTCGCCCGTTGTGAAGGGAACACAACCGTACCCCCTCCAACATTCCGTCGATGTTGCCGTTGTAACCGTCATCAAGGATGATTTTTCCCCCCGCATCGATCCGCTCCAGTCGGTGTTCGACACTTTTGAGTTTTGCTACCGCGTTCACGATCTCATCGCTGCTCATCCCCATCTCAGAGGCAATCAGAATCGCCGCATTGATGTTGATCGTTTGGAAACCGCCGAGAACGTTCGTATGAAAATGACGTTCTTCGCCGTTCACGTTCACGTCAAAATCGATCCCCTCCAACGTCGCCTCAAGATTATGGATATCATCCCCGAAAAAAGTCACTTTTTCATGCGGCTCATCCGTTACAGAGGTGTGGATAAACGCCCGTTTCAAACGATCGGAATGGATAATCTCAAGCTTGGTACGTTGAATACGCTCGAGTGTTTTAAAATATTCCAGATGCTGAGGCCCAACTTTCCCTACGACAACAATCTGCGGATGAAGAAGCTGTGCAATGGCATAGATATCGCCGATCTCGCGCGCTCCCGCTTCGCAGATATAGACCTGGATATTGGCGGGAAGCGATTCGTTCACATCGCGGATGATACCGCCGAGGGTGTTGACACTGCGCGGAGTTGCATAGACGTTGAATTTTTGACCCAATACCTGCGCGATAAAGTTTTTCATTGATGTTTTTCCGTAACTTCCGGTGACACAAATGATCGTCAAATTCTCCATCGAAGCAACTTTTTGCTTCGCCTGCTTTTTGTATGCCAAAAATAAGAACTTCTCAATCCCCCATGAGAGGATGTAGGTCAGAACAAGAGGAAAAATAACGCTATAGGCATTTCCCCACCCTTTGAGCGCGATCAAAAGATTGATGAGCAGTGTCAAAGAGAGAAGGAGGATTAAAAAGCGTTTGACCCGCCATGTCAACACCACTTTTTTATCCAGACGAACATGCCATAGATACACAAGCGGCAGGTAGAGCGCTACCACAAAGAGGCTGTAACGCGACAGAGCATAATAGAGGATAAACGGAGCGATAAAATAGGCGATGTGCCACCATGTTTTATGGTGACGTAATACCACCCGCTCAATCCGGTAATCGTACCATTGAAGATTGGTGATCAAATACCACCCCAATCCCATTACAAAAATGATATTGGCTAAAAATGCGGCTATTGGTATTAATTCCATATCTTTCCCTTAATGTTCTAAACTTTTTAAAATAGTGTTTTCAATCTCTTTGGCAACCGAGGCACTTTGTTCCAAAAAGAAATAGTGGTCTCCGTCAAACTCAACCACTTTTGATTCGGGTATCAGCTCCCTAATTTTATAAGCGGTCCATAGTGGTGTCGCCGTATCTTGACGACCGAAACACAAAAGTGCTTTCCCCGTATAGGCACTGAATTTCTCACTAAAATCTTCATTCACAACCTGCTTGAATGTTTCATACATCGGCTGACTCAACCCTTGAGCATCGGGGGCAACAAAAAAGCGGCGCAAGGAGGTAAGCCCCGTGAATTTTAGTAGTTTGAAAAGGGCGATTTTTGCCCGTATTTTAAACGGCTTAGGGACAAGTATCCCCGCAGAGGCGACCAATACCAAAAGATCAGGGTTGAGCAGCGTCGCTACTTTCCCCCCGAATGAGTGCCCTAAAATAATCATTTTATCGGCTTCGATCATCGAGATAAACGTCTCTAAAATCGTAGCATAATCTTCGGTCGTGAGGCTCATATTGCAGGTAGAGTTTCCGAATCCCGGCATATCGATATAAATATGGCGAAATTGTTTTAAATGGGCGCCGAAGGCATGTTTCATCAAGTTTTTATGAGAACCCCAACCATGCAAAAAAATGATATCGTAATGGGCAGAAGGATTGAGAATCTCATAGCTGATAGAGAAGGTGTGCTGTTTGTATTGAACCGATTTAACTGCCACGCTTATTTCCCTTTGGCTTGGGAAATAGAATGGATATAGTCGTAATTGACCCGAATCACTTTTTTATCGGGCAATGCCCCCAGAAGTTTTTGGATAGAAGCGCTGAAATTTTCAAAGAGATAATTCGCCATTGATCCCGGAATCGGATTGACCTCGTTGAGATAGACTTCACCCTCGATCTCGAAGAAATCACAACGGATCAATGCCCCCTCAAACAGAGGCAAATAGATTTTAGTGAACGATTCGCGCAACTGCGCTACCAACGCATCGCTCACCGCCGCATGCTCAACACTCCCCGAACGGGAAAAATCGAGATATTTTTTCTCGAAATCGAGGAATTCCGCTTTTTGCGGCTCTTCGACAATCGAATAAGTCATCTCGCCGCGTGCGCTGAAGCCTGCAAGGTTGTACTCTTTGACCCCTGCGATAAACGGCTCGATCAAAAGGACGTTATCAAATTCAAACGCGACATCGAGGGCATAATCGAGTTCCGATGCTTCACGTACGATACTCACGCCGATAGAGCTTCCCAAACGGGCAGGTTTGACGATAAACGGATAGGCGGTGGCGATAACTCTTTTATCTTCTTTACGCAAAATCTCATATGGGAGGGTTTTAACGCCGAGGGAAGCGGCAAGCCATTTGGTGTAATGTTTGTCGAAACTGAGCATCGATGCCTCTTTGCGAGGGCCGATGAAAGGGATATGAAAAAAATCCATCAGTGAGGCGATTGAGCCGTCTTCACCGTCTCCGCCGTGGATCAGGTTGAGAACCGGCATCTCATGTTTTTTTGAGCCGAAAAGCCCCCGTTGCTCGAATCCGCCGTTGGTAAGGAAAATTTGAGGCATCTTGCGGTGCTCTCCGCGTGAAAAAGTGACCGCTTTCATTTTCGCACCGTCGATTAAATAGAAAGAATGATCTTGGTCACAAAAAATAAAACTAAGCTCAAAGCGGCTGAGTTTCTCTTTGACCGTGATAGCACTTACGATGCTGATTTCGTGTTCATAACTGGCTCCGCCGAATAAAATGGCTAATTTCAATGAGTATCCTTTAAAGTTTTTGAAGTTGTTTTAACGCTTCTTTGACCAGCGTCGGCGTGTCGGTCGCATGGGAGAGACTTAGCGCCTTGGCAATCTGCTCTTTTTTGAATCCGAGTGATTCTAACGCCATCATCGCTTCCGTTGTAGCAGAATTTGCCGATGGAGCCGTATTTAAAAGAATAGCATCGAAACCGGCCAATTCGACCATAATCCGTGCCGCACTTTTTGGTCCGATCCCCGGAACTTTTTTCAACGCATTGACATCTTTAGATGAAATAATACCCGCAAACTGCTCCGGCGTAAAGGTCGAACAGATAGCAAGGGCAGCTTTGGGGCCGATTCCGTTGATTTTTAGCATCCCCTCGAAGAGAATTTTTTCACTTTTTTGGGCAAATCCGTACAGCTGTTGAGCGTCTTCACGGATCACATGGTGGATATGAAGCCGTGCTCTATCCGAACTAATCGTACTGTAGGTGTGCAAAGAGATAAATACCTCATAAATGACACTGTTGACATTTAAATGAACCGATGTCGGCTCTTTATACTCAATAATTCCCTCTAATCCAATAATCATTGCGACATAACCTTAATTGAAAATGCACCGTCTTCATCTTGATGCAACCCTAACACTCTCTCTTCGGAGTTATCGGAGGGGATATAAAAGACATCGATAAGCGGATCGATCAGTTTAAAAATAATCTCGTTGTGATTGTGCCAACGGTCATGATTAATAATACGTGCTTCAAAAATCCCTGCTTGAAGCGCCGTATGTTTTTCAGCCAGCCATGCGTACTGATCTTCTTTGCTTTTTAGCTCATTTCGAAGCGCTTCAAGTTTCTCTCGAAAAAGCTGATATTGTTGATATTTCTGGACAAATGCAATCGGCATTTTAATACCGTTAGCTTTATAATGGGTAAGTTTTCGTTTTAAATCTTCCATAGCAGGGGTATTTTCCACCCACGTTTGCTCATACCCGTCTAACTCTTTTTTAATATCTCGGATAGAACTTTTAACTTGCGCCATCTGATCGGAACGTTCATGGAGATTTGCATCCGATTCGTTGATCATCGGATCAATAATCAATTGATTCTCTCCCCCCACAATCTTACGGATCTCTATCCGATGCGAAGCCGCCATTTTGACGTGAGAGCCCAGCACTTCGATCACAATCTCACGGGCGCGGATTTTTCCCCCCGTCGCTTGGGTAATCGTCACTTTATCGGCTTCGACAATCCCATGCTCGAGTCGGGTGATATGCACCTCTTTTCCGTACGCCGTCCCTTTATGGACATTAATCGTGAGTTCATCCGCGCGGATAATGGCACTTTGGTGCACTTGCCCGTCAACCGTCGCTTTTTTTGCGGTTACTTTGGCATTAGGACCGACGTTACCTTCAATATTGATGGAGTTGACCGTCACCTCCATCCCCTGCCCGATCGCATCTTTCATCGAATCTTTCTCTTTAACGTTGATGGAGACATCGGCATCGAGCTGAGTATCGATCGATCCCGTCGTTTTAAAACTGATCTCCGTTACTTCCACTTCGGTATTGATATTATAGACCCCACCCTCAAAGGTCACATATCCCCCTGCTCCGGCTCGGTATTCAATACTTTTCGGGGTATCAATCACCGTGATTTTCTCTCCGGTGGTAAAGGTAGGTTCAAATTTTATAATCGGCTCTTTCGGGAGGATAAATTCCCCACGGCAATTTCGCCCACTTTCCCCTTTGCGCGGTTTTATGTATTCGATGAGCAACTCATCTTTGACTGCACTCATGACGTAACCGCGTTTGGCGTAATCAACCCTTCCGTGCTCGTCCATATTTTGGCGCTTGGTTTCGTAATGGAGGATTAATTGATCATTCACCGTCTCTATCGGTTCATACCCTTGCGCTACGAGATAACGCTCCTGCGCCACAAAACGGTAATTTCCTTCAATGCGGATTTTCGCAAAAAAGTCTCCGAGATTTTGAACCATCATCGAATCGAAAACCCCGATCATCAGATTGGCTCGAAGCTTTTTTTTGTTTATCAAATGGAGAAAATCTTCTTGAAACTTTTCGTAATAGTGGGCGACACTTCCTGCTTTAATCGTCAAATAGATTTTGCACAGCGTTGCGTTTCCACCGATGGACATATCCATCGATTCGAGCGGGTGAGCTTCAGTTAGGGAGTAAATTTCGATTTCATGAACTTGCTTGAGTTCAAATTTCGGATTTAAAAAATCATCCGCTTTGAGATCTTTCACCTCATCGGAAGTAAGTTCTACCCAATCCTCACCTGAGCCTTCTGCAGAAGCCTTTGTAAAAGTCTGGGTACCGAGAAGATGGAAGTCAAGGGAAGGGACGGGGACTTTATAGGTAAGGGAAACTTGTAAAAGCTCTTTGGCTACGTTCGAAGTACGTACAATTATCGGCGTTATCGACGATACCGTTGTCACATTTTCACCCTCTTTGGTAAACAACCCCATCTTTCTATCCTTTGTAATTGCCCCTATTTTAATCACATATCGGTTAAAATTGCGTAAAATTTATTTTAACGTATGTTTGTCCCCTTTCATCGCTAAATCTCTGTTATGATTTTTGGGGTATAATTATCGAAGTTTATAAAAAAGTCTATATTGCTCAAAAGGATAGTCTATGCATACTCTACATTTACAACTAAATGATGATTTATATGAACATCTATCCTCTAAAAATATAGATATTCAAACAAAAATCAAAGAGTACTTGGTTAGTTTAGTGGATGACGGATACAAAGGCGTATCTACCGAAGAAGCAAAACAAAAAGTGACTAGTGCCGTAGAACGCTACAGAGATGGAACAGGTTCATATACACCTCTGAATCCTAGCCACGTAGAAGAGATGAACAAATTTATCGAAAGTATCTAATTTGACAATCGTTCAAGACGATGAATTTATTATAAATCTAAAAAAAATCTTCCGTTTTATTTCCAAAGACAGTAAAAACAAGGCTAAAGCGTTTAACTCCGTCTTATATGCAAAAATCCATAACTTATCCACAAGCCCTTACAAATACCGAAAATCGCTCTATTTTGATGATATACACGTTCGAGATATGATTTTTAAAGGGTATACAATCCCCTATCTCATAGATGAGCACAATAATGTGATCGTCATTTTAGATATTTTTAAATGGATTGATAAGTAATAATTACAGTGTTATCGCTTCATTGATATTCAGGCTACTCTATTTTTTCTTTTGAGACTAAAGTTATCGGTATCACTTGGCCATTATTTCTTATTTTTTCCCTATCTTTGAAAAGTTGGAGCGAGACATAAATGAATATTTATATTGATGAAGCAGGTGTTTTTGTCAAACCTACAGAAAACAAATGTGCAGTCTCAGTAGTTGGAGCATTGATTTTACCTGAAGAGAAAACGAGTATTATATTTTCAAAATTTGAAGCTTTGAAAAGTAAATGGGGCTTGAGCGATACAGAAGTAAAAGGAAGTCAACTTAATGAATCTCAAGTAGCTAGCGTAATTGAAATACTTCAAAAATACAATGTTATGTTTGAAGTTGTTGCTATTGATATGAATATTCAAATTGAAGACGATATGACTATTCATAAGTTAGAAAGAGCTCAAAAAATGATTAGTTGCATAACTGACGAATTTAATGAAATTTTGATTAAAAATTTATACAAAACAAAAGATGAAATTGAATCTCTTCCAAATCAACTATATGTACAAGTAAGTTTAATAATTGAACTTTTGATACAAATATTTCAAAAAACAATGTTGAACTATTCGATAAAAAAACCAAAAGAATTAGAGTTTTTCAAATGGATTGTTGATGCCAAAGATACAAAAATAACAACTTCGGAAAAGATTTGGAAAACACTAATTTTACCATTGGCTCAATCAAGATCTTTTGATAAACCACTTTTAATGATTAAAGAAGGTGATTATAGTCATTTTTTTAAAAATAGAAAAAGTGGTGATATTCCAAATTATTTAGTTCAACATGTTGGCGATAAAGACCCAAATGATTTTTTTGACCTCAATTCAGTTTACACTAATATAAAGTTTGAAAATTCAAAAAATAATCTTGGAATACAACTGGCAGATATTTTAACAACCTCAATTCGTAGAAGTATGAATGGTAATTTACAGAAAAATGGTTGGCAACACTTCAGAAATGTAATAGTTAAGGGTACACAATCAATTACGCTGATAAATTTGAGTAACAATGCTAACTTTGAAAACTATAAAATTGACCCTCCATATTTTGAAGTGATAAAATATTTAGATAGAACTTCTAAAACTATCTTTGGCGGCAAAAAATAGAAGTAAATGCACAGGATGCTTGTCTCTCGAAAACTGGCTTCCGTATCGAGTACGGAATGACGAAATACCCTACTCCGATAACTTTTAATCGCTAATCAGCTAAAATTGCATCAAATCTATATTCAGGGCTTGATATAAACGATGTTTAAATCGATATTCTCCAACTCTTTTGGTATCCTTATCTCCCGTGTAACGGGCTTGGGGCGTGATGTATTAATGACATCGGTGTTGGGTGCGAACATGTGGAGCGATATCTTTTTAATGGCGTTCAAATTCCCGAATCTCTTTCGCCGTATCTTCGCGGAGGGGTCGTTTACCCAAAGTTTTATGCCCTCTTACATCGCCTCGAATCAAAAAAGTGTCTTTGCCGTCGCTATCTTCATCCGTTTTATGGTGTTTATCGTTGCCCTCTCTTTTCTCGTCACCCTCTTTCCGGGATTTTTTACCAAAATGTTGGCGTGGGACTGGGGGCATGATCTTATTTCTAAAACCGCCCCCCTTACGGCGATCAACTTTTGGTATCTTGACCTCATCTTTATCGTCACCTTTTTAGGGGCTCTGCTCCAACATAAAGAGCATTTTTTCACCACCGCATTTTCAACTGTCTGGCTCAATATCGCGATGATCGTTGCCCTGATCCTCTTTACCAACTCCGATCCGCAGACGATCGTCTATGCTCTTAGTTTTTCCATCCTCATCGGAGGGCTTCTCCAAGTGGCTACCCACCTCTATGCGATCCGCAAGCAAGGGTTGATGAAAGTGTTAATCGGCGGATGGAAATACCGCAAAACCAAAGATGTCAAAGCAGAGGAATCGAAATTCAAATCGCTCTTTATCCCCTCGGTCGTCGGGAACTCCACGGCGCAAATCGCCTCGTTTATCGACACCTCTCTTGCCTCGTTTTTGGCGGCGGGTTCGGTGTCGTATCTCTTTTACGCCAACCGTATTTTTCAGCTCCCCTTCGCCATCATTGCCCTCGCTATCACCACGGCGCTGTTTCCTAGAATCGCCAAAGCGATCAATAACGGCAATGACGAACTCGCATTCGAGAACCTTCACAAATCGTTTTGGCTTCTCAACGCTCTCTTGGGTCTCTCCGTCTTAGGGGGGATTTTGCTCGCGGAACCGATCATTTGGCTGTTGTTTGAACGCGGAGCGTTTGATATCGAAGATACCATCAATACCGCTCACGTGCTCCAAATGTACATGGTGGGGCTGATCCCTTTTGGATTGGCAAAGCTCTTTTCGATGTACCTCTACGCCCAGCACAAACATCTCAAAGCGGCGAAGATCGCCGTCATCTCCCTCGTGATCAATCTGATTTTCTCGGTTATTTTGATGCAGTCGATGGGAGCGGCAGGTTTGGCATTGGCGGGGAGTATCGGCGGTGCGGTACAGTTTATCCTCACCATTCAAGCGGTAGGATGGACAATCTTTTTTGATCTTCTCAAAACCCGTTTCAGCCTCTATTTTGTCCTCGGAACGCTCGGTTTCGGAGTGGCTTTTTATAGTTTAAACACCTTTTTGATACAATGGATACGATAAATTAGCAGGAAACCCATGACCATATACGACAGCGTCCAAAAAACAAAGCTACCTTTTATACCGCTCCAAGAGGGGAAAGTCTCCCTCTACGTCTGCGGCCCGACGGTCTATGATGATGCCCATTTGGGACATGCCAAAAGTGCATTGGTCTTTGATCTGCTTCGCCGTGTTTTGGAAGCGGAGGGGTATGACGTCCTCTTCGCCCGCAACATCACCGACATCGACGATAAGATTATCAATAAAGCGCGTGAGTTAGGGATCAGTACCTCTGAGATTGCAGAGCGTTACACTGCGGCCTACACCCGTGATATGGAAGCCATCGGCGTCCAAAAACCGACATTAGAACCCAAAGCGACCGAATCGATCGACGCGATGGCGGAGATGATTCAGCGCCTCCTCGACAAAAAACATGCCTACATTATCGGCAACGGTGATATCTATTTCGATACCCAAAGCGATACAAACTACCTCTCCCTCTCCAACCGTCAAAGCTCCGAGAACGTCAGCCGTGTCGAGAGAGTCTCCGAAAAGCGTAACGAAGCCGATTTCGCCTTGTGGAAAGCGGTACATGATGAAGGTGTCGCCTTTGATTCTCCATTTGGGCGGGGGCGTCCGGGATGGCATTTGGAGTGTTCGGCGATGATCGAGCGCTATGTGACTCCCCATGTCGGTGACTATGCCATCGATATCCACGGCGGCGGAGCGGATCTCCTCTTCCCCCACCACGAAAACGAAGCGGCGCAAACCCGCTGTGCAACGGATCATGAACTGGCGAAGTATTGGATGCACAACGGATTCGTCACGATCGGCGGTGAGAAAATGTCCAAGAGTTTGGGGAACAGCTTTTTCCTCAAAGATGCCCTAAAAGCCTATGATGGCGAAGTGCTCCGTTTTTATCTCCTCAGCACCCATTATCGGGGAGATTTCAACTTCAACGAAGAGGATTTGATCGCCTCAAAAAAACGGCTCGATAAACTCTACCGCCTCAAAAAACGGCTCTTCGGTCTCACTGCCGAAACTATCGAGACCGAATTCAAAAAAAATCTTCTTGAAGCTCTTGGAGATGATCTCAATGTCTCGCGTGCCTATGCCCTCATCGATGAACTGATCACTCACGCGAATGACGCACTCGATACCAATCCCAAAGATAAAACCTATCGCCAAACACTCCTCTGTGCGCTCGCTACCGTCGAAACGGTATTGGGTTTCGGAGGACAAAATCCGTATGAGTATTTCCAATTCGGATTGGATGATGTGGCAAAAGCAAAAATCAATGATTTAATCGAAAAACGGAGTGAGGCCAAAAAAGCGAAAGATTTTGCAACCTCCGATGCGATCCGCGATGAACTTAGTGCCTTGGGTGTCTCGATCATGGATAC
>NZ_MIBU01000284.1:0-28107 GCF_001830725.1 Sulfuricurvum sp. RIFOXYD12_FULL_44_77 | reverse complement strand
ATGCTTCGGGTCTGTTCGAACTCGATACCCATCTAGGAGACGATACCCTAGGCTTTTTACTCATCATCGACGATACCCCTGCCGGAATTGCCGCGATCCGTTGCAAAGAGTCTCAATCCTACGAGGTGTGTGAGTTTTACGTTGTTCCCCATTTTCGGAAAAACGGTATCGGAATGGAGTTTGCCCACACGATTTGGAAAAACTATCTCGGAGATTGGGAGATTAAACAGATTCGGGGAGCTGAATACGCCACGGCGTTCTGGCGCAAAACGATTGAACGGTTAAACGAAACTGCTTATACCGAAGAGTCCTACGACGATCCGCATTGGGGAGTCGTCACCCGCCAGCAATTTGTTGCTACAACAAGCGTTACTTAGCCGGAATCGACAAGGCGCTTAGCGCTTCATTCACTGCAAAAATTTTGCCTCGTATGTTGCTGTATCCGAATGATTCCAAACGCTCGGTATGCTTTTGCAAATAACGCGCCGCATCTTCGGCATTATCAAACAAATAAATCCCCCCTGCTTCTTTGGTTGCTTCATTTTCCGTCCATAGTTTGGAAATAAGCCCTTTTTCATTCGCAATGTCTTTTGCCAAATCACTCATTGCTACGCTCAATTCATCACCGAACGGTCCATTATGCGGAAAATCTACTTGAAGAAGGTATCTCATGTTAGGCTCCTTTGATTATTTATGAAATAATAACCAACTAGAAGAAAAAGGAAAAAGAGGACAGGCTACTTTTTCTCTTCTCTCATTATTTCTTCCCCGCCCAAGTCGACAATAATCCTTCGCGCTTTGAGAAAAAAACGGTAATAAATCAAATAGACAAATAACCCGATATAGGTCAAAGCTCCCAAACAGATAAATAGCATCCCGATATTGAAATGTTTTTTTTCAATCACTAGTCTGGAGTCAGCACGCTCGATACGGATGTAACCGTTTTGATAAAACATCTCATCGATACGATCCATTTTTTCATTCTCGGAGAGATCGGCATGGTTCATCTGCACACAATAATCTTTAAACATTGCAAGACTCTGCGCGTAATTACGGCGATCCCAAAAATAGACGACAATCCCGAGCGGCAATATAAACAACATGATTATCGTGCTCATCGTCCCCTCCTATATCGTATCGGAAGATTATAGCGTGGAAGTATGACCTTAATTATAAAGCTTCAACGTCTCCCCGACACTCACACGCGATTCTCTTTGCTCCAGGTTGATACTCTCCCGCCACGGCATCGGACTCACTTCGGGGGACATCAACCCTTTGGACTTATGGACACGGATCACATACTCGCTACTGTTTACAAAATAGTCGTTATATTCAGACGTATAGGGCATATCCCACACGATGCACCCCTCGGTTGGACAGACATCGGCACATTTTGGGACGGCGGCATCGACGCATTCGATACACTTTTCAGGTTTGACATAGGTGTATTCGCCACCCTCTAGCGGCGATTCAGAGCCACTGACGATCGCCGTCGCGGGACACTCCTCGATACAAGCGTCGCAATTTATACAAGAATCGGTGATTAGAACAGCCATCCATCGCTCCTCGGATTTTTTATTAAATATGCAATATACGTTCAAAGGCAAAGCTATAAATAATCAATGTTTAAAAATACTAAATAATATTTCACTTTTTAAAAATATCTGCTACAATTAATACCCCTAAAAATCCGGTGTAAGGAGCAACAACGATGGAACCTATATTTAACCGACATGGACGAACCATAGGATGGCTTTATAACGGTGTCATTTATGACCGTAAAAATTGCTACAGAGCATTCATTCGTGATAATAATATCTTCACCTTTGACGCCCAACATCTTGGAATAATTTATAAAGGGATCGTTCGTGACAAAAGAGGACTATGCATAGCATTCACGGATTCAGCTTCCAGCGATCCTATGCTTCCGATCCCCGGAATCACACCTGCTCCGCCGATACTCGCAATCCCTCCGACTATTCCTATTCCGAATATACCGTCTCAAGTTTCCCCCGCATCGTCTCATTGGAACCCGTTGAAATGGGAAGCTTTTTTAGACGGATAAAAAATCATTGAACCATTGGGGGGCAGCCACCCCCTTTCACAATCCAATAACGTCTCCAATCCTCATCTTTTATTACTTCTTACCTAAAACGATGTAGAATAGAATATATGCTTTAGAAAGAAGGGTTACAGATGCGTGTTTTACTCACGGGAGCAAACGGATATATCGGCCGACGCCTCAAACATGCCCTCATCCAAAAAGGGGGCGTTACCCTTCGTTTGATGGTACGCAATCCCAATAGCCTCTCATCCGTGGCCAAAGAACAGTGTGAGATTATTAAAGCCGATGTCATGTCCCCTGAAACACTCGATGAAGCACTTAAAGAGGTGGATGTTGCCTATTATCTCATCCACGGACTTACCCATTCCAACTTCAGAGATCTGGATCGTCAAAGTGCCCAAAATTTCCTCGATGCGTGTGTCCGTCAAAAGGTCAAAAAGATCATTTATTTGGGCGGTCTAGGCGATAAACAAACGGGAAGCGAGCATCTGCTGAGCCGAATTGAGACGGGAGAGATACTGAGTTCCGCACCCGAAAAGCTCCAATGCATCTGGTTTCGTGCCGGAGTAATTATCGGCTCAGGTAGTGCGAGTTTTGAAATCATCCGCAATCTCGTCCAAAAATTGCCGGTGATGATCACCCCAAAATGGGTATCGACCCTCATCACCCCTATCGGGGTGGAGGATGTGATCCGATATCTGGTCGCGGCACTCGAGTTGGAATCGGGTGAAAATCGGATGATCGATTTGGGGGAGGAGGCGATGAGCTATGGCGATTTAATGCTTCGCGTAGCGGCAGGTATGGGGCTGAAACGGTACCTGCTTCCGGTTAATCTCCTCACACCGAAACTCTCCTCCTACTGGCTGACACTCTTTACCCCCGTACCCTACGGAGTCGCAAGCTCTTTGATAGAAGGGCTCAAAAGTGAAGTGGTGACGACCAATACACTGCGCCATGAACTCTTTACGATCACGCCTCATACACTTGAAGAGGCAGTACACCATGCGGTTGAAGAGATCGAATCCAATCAAGTCATCAGCCGATGGAGCGACAGCGGTGCGGGCTCTGCACAGTCTGACTCTTCGGACAACATCGCCAATGCTATTTTTATCGATCGCAGAGTCGTCGATTTCGGTGATATTCCCCCTCAAAACGTCTACCGCAGTTTTTGTATGATCGGAGGAGAATCGGGCTGGTTCGGGTACGACTGGCTCTGGAAAATACGGGGAGTGATCGATAAGCTATTCGGAGGGGCGGGGATCAATCGGGGACGACGGGATTCACACCATCTTCGTGTCGGAGACAGTGTCGATTTTTGGAAAGTGGTCGATCTGGTGGAAAATGAACGGCTTCTTCTGTTTGCTCAAATGAAATTACCCGGTAAAGCGTGGCTGGAGTTTAAAATACAAGGGGATCAATTAATTCAAAGCGCGTATTTTTATCCTGATGGGGTCTCAGGGCGATTATACTGGTATGCACTGGTCCCTATTCATCATCTCATATTCGGTAATATGGCGTCGTCGATTCTTAAGCGTGCCGAGAATAGTGACGGTAATCTTCCTTGAATCTCTGTATCGAGATTTAGGAAATTTTACAGTTTTCCCTATTCCTTTCTTAATAAAAAATTAAAAGAAACCGTTTCCGTAAAATCTTATTGATATCTTTTCTTTGCCTCTGTACCATTAGAGATTTCAGGATTAAACTCGAAGGAGCGGTTATGGCACACGAAGGTTTTCACGAAGATCCTAATACACTCTCAGAATTTACAAAAGATTATCATCGCATTATCCAAAGTACCATGGAAGAACTCGAAGCAATAGACTGGTACAACCAGCGCGCAGAAGCCGCAAGCGACCCTGCAGCAAAAGCGATCTTGGAACACAATAGAGACGAAGAGATCGAACACGCGTGTATGGGGCTCGAATGGCTTAGACGTAATTCTAGCGTGTGGGATGAAATGATGCGGAAATTTCTGTTTACCACTACGGATATAGTTGTGCAAGAGTCCAGTGGCACGGATCAAACTCTTCAGAGCAGTCCCGAAATCGTTGCGGCACCAACGGGGACACTGAACATCGGCAACAATAGCTAAGGAGCTGACAATGAAATTTTTAAATAGAGAAACGTCACCGATTGCGGCGGCTGTCTGGACTCAGATTGACAGTGTGTTCACCCCTTTACTCAGCCAGCGGCTGAAACTGCGCAGTCTTGTCGGATTTACCCCTGTCCCTTTTGAAACCGATGCTGTTGCAACAGGCAACCTGAAAACAATCACCTCCGCAGAAGCGCTGACACTGTCGGTGAGAAAACCCATTCCAATGGTGGAAATACGGTACGATTTTGATCTGCCGAAATCGATTGTCGAAGCGTTCAAGCGGGACAAACCCGATTTTGACGACTCGATCTTCAAAAAAGTTTCCAACCGTTTCAGCGCCGTTGAAAATTCGCTGATTCTTGATGGAGTGAAAGAGGCGGAGATTGAGGGAATTTTGAATAACATCCCGCGTAAACCGATCCATGCCAAACATACCAAAGGGCTGATTGATGCGGTCGCCTCGATGATTGCCTCTTTTGGAGCCGAATTTGTCGAAGGTCCCTACAAGCTCGTCCTCTCTACCGCGACACTGATCAAAATGGTCGGAGAAAGCGAAGGGGGAGTCAGTGTCAAAAGCCGACTGGAGTCCCTGATCGGAGCCAACTTTTTTGTGGTTTGCGAGAGTATCGGGGACGACAAAATTCTGGCACTTTCACAAAGAGGCGGAGATTTTTTCCTCTATAACGGTCTCGATGTCAGCATCGGATTTGCCGAAGAAAAAGAGGAGAGCTATACCCTTTTTATAAGTGAAAGCTGCACGTTTCGTATCATCAACCCCGAAGCGGCACTCCTTATCACCCTCTAGGCACAGCTATGAAGATAGTCAAAATTTGATCTTGATGAGACGGCGTTTAGTGAAAAACTATCAAAGAGGCATTCAACAACCTCTACGGATAACTATCAGGAGAGCATCATGTGGACAAAAGCATGGTATACGATAGGATGGTTGATTGCAAGTATTGACCTCCTTCTGATTATAATTTTCCCCGCATACGCAAATGACCTCTCCGACAAACTCGATACCATCAAACTGCCGAAAGGATTTCAAATCGATCTGTATGCCCGTGACGTCGAGGGGGCACGTTCTCTCGCCCTCGGTGATGCGGGAACCCTTTTCATCGGCACACGCTCAGAGGGAAAAGTGTACGCTCTTCAGGACATCGACGGCGACTTTCGCGCCGATCGGCGTTTCGTCATCGCCAGCGGACTTAACAGCCCAAACGGTGTTGCTTTCAGAAACGGTGCACTGTACGTTGCCGAAATCAACCGTATTATTCGTTTTGACGGCATCGAAAAACGTCTCGCCAATCCCCCCTCTCCTGTGGTCATAAACGACTCCTTTCCTACTAACCCTCACCATGGCTGGAAATTCATCCGTTTCGGCCCCGACGGATACCTCTACGTACCTGTAGGCGCACCCTGCAATGTCTGCGATTCAAACGACCCGCGTTATGGCTCCATCATGCGAATGCGACCCGATGGAACAGGACTCGAAATTTTCGCACGCGGTATCCGAAACAGCGTAGGCTTTGACTGGCATCCAGAAAACGGTACCCTCTACTTCACCGACAACGGCCGAGACTGGATGGGAAATAATGCACCGAGCGATGAGCTCAACAGAGCTCCGAAGAAAGGGATGCACTTCGGATTTCCTTACTGTCATGCTAAAAATCTCTCCGATTCCAAATTCAACAAGGGGAAAAAGTGTGCCGATTTCACCCCCCCCTTCAGGGAACTCGGTCCCCACGTTGCCGCGCTGGGGATCCGTTTTTACACAGGAAGACAATTTCCGCAAAAATACCGAAATCAAATATTCATCGCCGAACACGGTTCATGGAACCGTATTCCCCCCTTGGGTTACTGTATCACACTTGTCCGTTTCGGCGAAGGGCTTCCCCCATCCTATAGTATATTTGCACAGGGGTGGCTAGAGGGGATCACGTCGTGGGGAAGGCCTGTCGATCTCCTTATCCTGCCCGATGGTTCCCTCCTCGTATCGGATGACAAGGCTAATGCCATCTACCGCATCCGGTATACCAACGATAAGTTATAATGTGACGAAACAACCCAAAGCCTAAAAGAGAGACATGAATAAATTCATTATTTTTATCTATGGGATACTTGCCTATAGTATTGCACTGATTGCACAAGTATGGTTCATTTTATATATCGGCGAGTGGGAGTTTATGGAGACGACTATTAGCACTCAGTATCCTCTCCCCTTTATTAGTGCTTTTAGTATCAACCTCATTTTAGTCTCGATATTCGCGCTGCAGCATTCGGTGATGGCGCGCTCGTTCTTCAAGAACACTCTAACCAAGATTATTCCTCAAGCCTCAGAGAGGAGTACCTATGTCCTTTTTTCAGGATTGGCACTCGGATTGATCTGTTTGTATTGGCAGCCGCTAGAGGGATTTTTATGGCAAGTGGATAATGAAACAGGAAAAATCTTATTAACGTCCGGCTATCTTTTCGGCTGGGCGTTTTCACTCATTTCTACCTTCATCATCAACCATTTTGAACTCTTCGGCCTGCAGCAAATCTATTTCAATCTGCTCAATAAACCTACACCGCCCGCTGATTTTAAAGAAAAACTGTTCTACAAGTTTGTACGCCACCCGATCCAGCTGGGAATCCTCATAGGTCTATGGCTGACACCGACAATGTCTTATTCGCATTTGATGCTCTCTGTCACATTGAGTCTTTATATTTTTATCGGTCTTAAGTATGAAGAGAGAGATTTGATTGCAACGTTAGGAAGTACTTATAAAGAGTATCAAAAACGGGTTCGGATGATGCTCCCGTTTCCAAAATAAGACCTTTTAAAAAATGGCTAAAGAGTGGAAGCGTACTCGAATTCGTTAAATATTTTAGTGTTTGGGTCTTGATGGATAATATGATTCGCTTTGAGCAATCGATCACACACCTCTTCCACCGTTTCCCCTTTTTTCAATATGATCAAGCTCCCTTTGAGATGAAACTCCTCATAGAGATTGACCAATTTTTCTAAAGCACGTCCTGCACCTATATGATCTACAAACGTAAACAATACGGCGATATAATGGTCATTCACTTTTTTGATGACGTCACTTTGTCGTACACTCTCCATCAAATGTGCTTTGTCAATATCATAATCATCACATGCGACTAAGGCGAGATTGGCTTCAATGTTATATCTATCAAGTGTGTACAAAGCCATCCGTATATCCTGCTCGAACGCGAATTTTAAATCCGTAGCGCTCAACTCTTTCATCTCATTCCTTATCAATCGTCAATTTTGCTCAGTTATAAAAGTTCGTTATTTTACCAAAAAACTTCCGCTAGATACTAATATCCCTATTTTTAGCAAAAATCACTACAATACGATATTAAAACGGATACGAAGGATACCCCATCAAACCACCTGCCACTAACCGAAAACCCGCACCAAGACGCGATAGTAGAAATGCGCCTCAAAACTTCGCACGTAAACCTGCACCAAAAAAAGAGAATATAGAAACGACTCAAAAAAATGAGATCAAAGCGATGTTTTTAAACTGGTTCAAAAGCAGCCAAGCCCAAGCAGGTCATATTATGCGCAAACAAGACGTCATCAGTGCTATCTTGAAAAAACTCGATTCCAAACAAGACCGCCCTTTCCAAATCGCAATGGACGAGCTGAAACACGACGGATTGATCGACATCAAAGAAGACGGTGTGACCTTAGTCTTAACCCAAAAAGGGTGCGAGCGTTACTAAAGAAGGGTCACCTTATGTTATATTACCTATCGGATTCAAAAAAATTTAATTATGTTTTTAAATATTTCATTTAGCCGAATGATACTATCATAACCAAATAACGTTTTTGAAACTATAGGTTTCATAAAGGAGCACGGCATGGAACTCATTCTGAATCCGTGGGTATTTGAGTCAAAAGATTCATGGGGTACGATTTGGCGCGGAATAGCGTACGGGTGTTGCATCGGAACGGTAGAAGGTACGATTATCTACACTCTAGTAAAAATTTTCGGTCTATTTGATACTATTCCAATATACGGATAAACACCTTTTTCTCAATAAAAGAGTAAAATTCCTTTTTTAAAAAAGGATAAATATGATCAAAAAAACAACGTTTGCCCTTTTTCTCAGTTTTTTTTCGCTTACCTCTACCCAAGCCGCCGAAGCGAGTGCGTGGGAACTGTTCGGATGGATGGAAGATTCTCTGATGGGAGATTGGAAACTCTCATCTGCCGAAGAGCAGATCGGGACAGAATCGTACAAACACAAAGCGCTCCTCCCTCTCGTAGGCACTGAAACAACGGCTATGGCATTTAAACTCATCGGCGGAGAAGTAACCATCCAAGAAGACCTCCTCCCCAATACCGCCAAACAGATGGTTACAATGTATCATTGTAAAGATATTGAATGTACCAATCTCAAAGCAACCCATTATTGTTCCAAACAAAACCAGCCCGAATTTCTAGGAAATTTACAAGAGAGTACCCCGAATAAAATCGTATTTGAGTGTGACATGTCAACGGAGCTGTGCCAATCGGATGAAGACCATATCCACCGAATCGTACATGAGCTCTCACACGAGGGGAAGCATCTCAAAAGCTCTTATTTTGCATGGAAAAACAAACAACTGAGCACCACCCACTCCATCTACCATTTCGACCGCAAATAAGTACATGCAGCCCTTTAGGCTATAATACGGTAATTAATACAAGGTTGCCCTCTTATGTCTAAACACCCGACTCTCCTTCAGCAATTTCGATCCTTTTGTTTTCAAAATAACGCTACCGACATCGAAAAAGCGATAGAGTACTTCGCCGTATTCGGCGGAATGGGATGGAGTGTCGATATGACAAAACCTCTAGAAGAGCTGATCGAAAAGAAAATCTTGGCAAATTACCGCTACATTCACGGCGATTTGACCAAAATCACCCAGAGCAACAAAGCACACCACGCCCTCCTCTCGGCGGTAGCATCGGGGGATCGACGTGAATATTCCGCTTACCGCCGCGCCGATCTAACCCGCAAAGAGGGGGAAGAATCAGCGGCCTTTTTGATCAAATTTGGATTACTGACACGACAAGCATCTCAAGCCGATCCCATCGATGAAACAGAAGAAGTTTCTGAGCGTCTCATTTTCACTGCACCGTTTTTACGCTTTTGGTTCTCCGCCGTATCACCGTATTACAAAGGGATCAAAGAGGGGGATTTCACCGAAATGAAAGCAAAATGGGAAAACACCAAAGCGAGCTTTTTCGATCAAATCTATGAAGCACTAACGATCGCCCTCGTCAAACAAAGTTTCAAAGAGGACTGGGTGGCAAAAATCGGCTCGTACTGGGACAAAAATACCGAAATCGAAATTTTGGGTAAAACCAAGGGGGATAAAGTGATTGTTGGATCGTGCAAAACCTCTAAAGCCAAAGCGAACAAATCTGAGCTCTCCAAATTGCAGGAAAAATGTGCAAAAGTAGCACTAAGCCCCGACATCTTCGTTATCTTCTCCAAAAACGGATTCTCTAGCGAATTTAAAAAAGAGAAGAGCGATACCTTGAAACTTTTAAGCCTCAAAAACCTCAAAACATTGATGGATGATCTGAGCGAAAAAGACCTCCTCGTCAATACAAACAAAAAATATTGATAATTTGAGTAGAATTTCAAAAAAAAAATACAAAGGATCATCATGGCATGGGCAACCGCACGTCATATTTTAGTCACTACCGAAGCAGAGTGCAACGCACTCAAAAAACAAATTGAGGAGGGAACCTCTTTCGCTGAAGCAGCGGCAGATCACTCACAATGTCCATCCGGCCGCAAAGGGGGAGATTTGGGACGATTTAGCCCAGGTCAAATGGTTCCTGAATTTGACAAAGCGGTATTTAACGGCGATGTCGGCGTTTTATACGGTCCGATCAAAACCCAATTCGGCTATCATTTGCTGGAAGTAACGGCCAGAGGCTGATACGTCTGAGGGTTGAGAGAGATCTCACCCTTTTCTAAATAATTTCTTATTATATCTATCTATTTAAAAATATTATAGCTTACTAATATTCCCTGTCCTATGATTAAACCAAATCGATTCAAGGAGTTTGGTATGTTACGCTTGATATTTTCTGCTCTTTTAACCGCTTTATTAGCAACATCTCTAAGCGGTGTCGAATACGACGGTGAAAAAAGCATTATTTTCGAAACCAAATACGATATATGTATTATTCCCCCTCAGGTGAGTGAAGCAACCGAGAAAGGGATCAAAGTCATCGACGTCAAAACAGCGAAAAAGCTCTATGATCAGGGGACGTATTTCTTTGATGCTCGTGAAAAACGCCATTTTCAAAAAGAGCATATCAAAGGGGCCTATCCTGTCTATTTTGATGTTTCCAAAGCCCAATATATTGTCATTCAGCTCCCCAAAGATAAAGAGGAAAAGCTTCTCTTCTATTGTTACGGCGAAACGTGCGCCAACTCGTATGAGGCCGCTTTAGCAGTGCGAAAACTGGGATACACCAATGTTTACTGGCTCCTTAACGGATTTAACGAATGGAAAGTAAAGAAATATCCTATCAGTACCGAATAAAAGAGGGTGTTTTGATTTTTACGGAGTGCACCGCTATAATGGCGCAATGCAAAACTCCTCTGAACCTAATTATGATGTGATTGTTGTCGGTGCCGGTGCGGCAGGCCTTATCGCCGCCATCACAGCGGCACGGCGAGGCAACACCGTTCTCCTCCTCGAAAAACTCTCTAAAATAGGCTCAAAGCTCAAAGCGACGGGGGGCGGGCGATGCAATCTCACCAATACCCTCTCCAATGAAGAATTTATGGCTCGTTTCGGACGTGAGGGGCGGTTTATGACCCCTGCGTTGAGTGCCTTCGATCATAAAGCACTCATCGCTTTTTTCGCCGAACTCGGGGTGGAAAGCCATGCCCCTGATGGTTACCGTGTCTTTCCTATCTCCCACAGCTCACTCAGTATCATCACGGCTCTTGAAGAGGAGATGGCACGACTCGATATCACCCTCATCACCGATTCTAGGGTTGAGAGGCTGGAACATAACGGCGAACATGTTTGCGGAGTCAGCACAGCGGATCAGAGCTTTTACGCCTCCAACGTTATTATTGCTACCGGAGGGTTGGGATATCCTCAGCTAGGTGCAGAGGGAGATGGATTCGCCATCGCTTCGGATGTCGGACACAAAGTGAGCGAACTCTTCCCTGCCATGATGCCGCTACGTACGCGTGAGACATGGGTAGCCGAGTGCCGCGCCGATACGATTCCCAAAGTAGACATTCGTGTCGATCTCCCTAAGGCCAAAAATATCCGTGCATCAGGCGATCTGATTTTCACCCAAAACGGTATCCGAGGTCCCGTCGTCCTCGATATTTCCCGTGACATCACCCCTCTGATCGAAAAATTCGGCTCTGTCCCTCTTCTGATCAATATGACCAAAGGGATGAATGAAGAACAGATATTGTCCCATATCAAAAAAGAGATCGATCGCAATCCTGAGCAATCGGTTTTAACCCATATAATGACCCTCCTCCCCGAATCGCTCTCACGCGCGCTCTGCACCCTCGCGGATGCCGATCCCCAGAAAGGGTTTAACCGCCTTGAGGGGAGTGTACGTGACCGTCTCCTAAAACTCCTCGCATGGACACCCCTCACAATCATCGGCCATGACGGTTTCAAAATGGCGATGATCACACGAGGCGGAGTATCGCTCAAAGAGATACGGCCTGAGAGTATGGAGAGTAAAATCCTCTCAGGGCTCTATTTTTGCGGCGAAGTGATGAATCTCGACGGCCCATGCGGCGGATACAATCTCCAATGGTCATTTGCCAGCGGCTATGTGGCGGGACATTTAGGAGTACCGATTTTATGAAAAAACAGCTGATTATTTTCCTCACCCTTGTGTACATTACTCTTTTTAGCGGATGTGCTCCTCTTTATGAAATTCGGGGGGATTCTCCCCTGCTCGATGCCAATCTCACTACGTTTCTTCACAAATGGCGTACCGACACCATCACCCCCGTCCGTAATGGAACCTATAGAAATGTGTTGGTTAACGGCAATCCTAAGAACAAAACCGTTGCCCTTACTTTCGATGATTCTCCCGATGAGAACAACACCTATAAACTCCTCGATATTTTAGATACCCATGACGTCAAAGCCGCTTTTTTTATGATCGGCGGAACGATGAGAGATGGCAATATCTCCGTCGTGCAGCGAACCGACCGAGAAGGGCACCTTGTTCTCAATCACACGTTCAACCATCCACGCCTGAGTGATCTTAATGAGAGTGCCATCATCTCTCAGTTAGATCGCGCCGCAGGGAGGATTGAAACAATTACCGGACACTATCCCCTCCTCTGCCGTCCCCCTTATGGTTCTATCAATCCTCTGGTTGTCGATTGCGTGAACCAACAAGGGATGACGACCCTCCTTTGGTCACTCGATTCCCTCGACTGGACGCTCAAAGATCCCGATGCCGTCGTCCATAATGTCCTCAGCAATATCCGAAACGGCGATATTATCCTAATGCATCGAAATCGTACCAGTGTCGCATCGCTCTCGAACATCATCGAGCAGCTCAAAAAACAAGGATATACCTTTCAACGCCTTGATGAATTATTAGAGGTTAAAGCGTACCGATAAATTATTTATCCGTAGCAAAAAGGGAAGATAGCTCTAGATCGAAAATACTGCCAGCTTTTCAAAATTTGAGAGCGAAAGCAGATGAGCGACAATCAGGTTGTACATACCGTTATCGATTAGTTCAATTTTGATCTCGTTCGGCAAAGCTTTGAACCTCTCTTCATTTACCCGCAAGAAGCCTTCGATTTTATATCCTTGCTGATTTGCAACCATTTCGGCATTAAAAGGTTCAAGCAATTCAAGTTCTTTAAGTTTATTGGTAAATACGATCGTATTAGCCATATCTGCTTGAAAAACGTTTAAGGTCTGGATGATATTCTGAGTTAATTGAGAAGGCTCATTTTCGGTGGTAAATAAAGATTCCCCTTTTTTGGTATTGATCGCTTTGGAATCGCTGTCAAATCCCAAGATCATCGTTGATTGCAGCGGTTGTTCGGGGTTGATGGTTTCGATATAGATGAACGGGTAGCGACGGAGGCTAAAGGGGCAGTATTCCGCTGAATACCAGTTCGATTTTTTATCTACAAATAGGTTTCTTCCCTCTTTAAGCCCCATAAGGGCAATACTGGCAATAGTATCACCCGATAGTGCGAAAAGAATCGGCTGACTTTTGCAGGCGTGGAAGTATTCTCCGACAGCCAGCAGAGTATGAGCCATCTCTTTAGCAAATTCAAAAGTATTCGATTTATCAAATTTGAGTTTAGCGTGTTCGTCTTTATTCAGCGGAGTTACATTTTTAAACATTGATATCCTTGATAATTATTTTTTTGACTTATTGGTTTTGAAAGCGCTTGCTTCTTTATCAAGCAATACCTTCGCCTCTTTTGCAATTTCACTTTGAATGATCATTTGTGCAAGGTATGATTTAGCTTCTTCGAAGCTGGCTTTATGTTCAGGCTGCATATCTTCAATGAGCAGGATATGGGTTCCGAGATCCGGGATGGACGGGATACGAACAAAGGAGAGTGTTGAAGCGCCTTGGATACGTTCGAACATATCTTTGGGCATCGTAGAGACGTCTATCCATCCACTATCACCCTCTTTATCTTTGGTTGCAGGATCGATCGATTTTTCTTTAGCCAAAGCAATGAATCTGTTTTGCAGTTCATCTCCGGTGTATTTAGAGAGTTCAGCTACGATTGCGGAGGCTTCTTCATCGGTTTTTACAAGAATGTTACGGAGTTTGTATTTCGGAGCTATTGTAAATTCTTGCTTGCCGTAGAACGCTTTGAGTTTTTCGTCGCCGATATCAACTTTGGAAGCGATCCGATTGCTCCACAGATCAAGCGCCCTGAAATCGAGTGCTGCCTGATAGATCGGATCTTCATACTGCTGTTTACGAATGATTGTCGCCAGTTTGATTTTATTGTCATAGTCCTGTCTGATTTTATTCTGAACCTCTTTAGAGAGTGTATTGAAATCGGCGCGGAGGTTTTCAGCCGCAAAGATTTCGTACTCTTTTGGAGAAACGTCGCGGCCATATACCGAAGAAGAAAGAAGTACTGCGGCGACTGCCGCCCCCATACAAAGTTGAAACGATTTAGTGAGAATTTTCATAAGAGCCCTTTTATGTGGTGAATAGATACCGATAGCTTCGGTGTATTGTAATCTTTTGTATTTTGGAAGGCAAGGGAGAATATCAAATTCCCCCGTCGTTTTTCAAGACCACTTCGATAATTTTTGCCATACCGTTGTTGGCGACTATCACTTTTACTGTTAACGGTAACCCTCCTGCCGGTACATTTGCCGAGCTAAAGCTCATCGTGTCGATATCAAAGCTGAGCCATAACGGCAATGCTCTGCCGTCTGATAGACTTACTCCTGTAATTTGCGATTGCGATGCATTTGATCCCATACTTTGTGCAACCTGTTTTACCGTGGCGCTTGGTAACGAGAAGCGAAAGCCCTCGCCTGCTCTGATGCTGACAAGCATCGTCACTGGAGTCGGCGATGTAGAAGCACCTTGAATAATGATCGCTTTTACCTCTTTTCCGGACTGGGTAGTGCCTACACTAATACCGTTAAAGCTTGCTTTTTCGGTACTTTTCGGCTCACCGGCGACATTGTTTAATCCGTCACTTTGTCCTTTGGAAGCTTCAGAAGCATTAGAACCTGTTGTTGAGCCTTCCGTACTGCCGCCATTCCCGCTTCCGATAGGCGAACCGTCTGTTGAACTGCCGCCGGAGCTTCCGCCACCCGTTCCGGTAGATGTACCGTTATTACCTGAGGTGCCTGTTCCTGTAGTGGTTCCACTACCGCCATTACCCGATCCGCTGCCGTTGGTCGGGTTAGGATTTTCTCCACCTCCGAAGAGCGATTGCCACCAGCTCGTTCCGGTACCGGTTCCGTTCTCCCCTTCTGTGGACGTTCCCCCACCGCTTGTACCGCTGCCGCCGTTCCCGCTTCCGATAGGCGGACCGTCTGTTGAACTGCCGCCGGAGCTTCCGCCACCCGTTCCGGTAGATGTACCGTTATTACCTGAGGTGCCTGTTCCTGTACCGCTTCCAGTACTTCCGCCAAATCCTCCTCCGAGACCCGTGCCTCCATCAAATCCAGTTCCGGTTCCTGTTCCCGTACCTCCATTAAATCCGCCTCCGAGCCCTGTCCCTCCGCCGGGTACAGAAGGGGTTGGGATGGTTGGAGGAACCGGCGGTATAAAGGTCGATTTGATGGTCATTTTCGCCGGCGTGAGCTGTACCGCATAGTTATCTGCACTCAGCGTACCCGCCGTGATTGCATAATCTCCAGACGTAGTACCCTGCTCTCTGGAGAGCGCTCCGTTCAGGACGTTCTCGTCTTCTCCCGATACAAACCCTTCTGCCGTGTAGGTAAACGTCGGGTCTTCAAGTCCTACGATTTTTTCCTGATCATCAGGAGTGACAGTGAGCGTTTTTTTCGCAATAGTCACCGGAGCATTGGTGTGATTAAGAGTAGGTAACTGATAGTTGCTTACTGTTCCGCCATTGGTACCGTCTGCAAGCGTGATCGCATCGATATAGTTCGTACTATTATTAGGGACAGTTGCACTGTTCGCAGTTGCTCCACTATACGTCAGTGTTTCCGTTAAACCGTTAACCGTCACGCCCGTATCAAGTGTGACTTTGCCCGTTAAATCAGTTGTTCCATCATACGTTTTCGCCGCACTGAGTGTCACTGCTTTTTTAGTGATTTCCCCGTCGTTTCCGCTCATGGAATTTCCGCCGCTCAGGTAATAGTTGCCGCTGTCGGTTGATCCGAGCGTTAAAGAACTAACACTGTATGCTTTATTGATCCCCGCATTTTTCCCCGAAAAGCTACCGTTTCCGCCGATGGTGACCGTATCCCCCGTTTCAACCCCTGACAGTCCCAAGGAGAGGTTATTCAAGCTCACGGTTCCATCATAGACTTTGGAAACGCTGCTCGCTGATACGGTTACCGCTTTTTGGCTGACTGCCAGATTTCCTACTACTACAAGGTTATTACTAAAGTTAGCACTTGTTTCAGTGACGTCGGTTGCCCCCAATTGATAGCTTCCGGCATTGAGTTTCCCAGCTGTGCTTTGGGAAGCATTGAGTGCTCCCAACGTAAAGGCAGCCGTTCCACCTGAGCCGTCGGAGTAACCAAAGGTCGTGCTATTATTGGTAATGGTCGGATTACTCAAACTGATGATTTGATTTGACCCGTCAAGATACTGGGCGCTAGTGATAGTGTATTGCGCATTGGTTCCGTACGTAGATGATGCATTGGCAACACGCACCAGAAGCTGATCAGCCGGAACGATAGTGTAATCACCATTGACATAGTCAAACTGGTAGTTGCTTGCGCTCAATCCGCTTGCTTGAAGAACGCCACTATAAGCTCCAGCGGCTTGTTGTGAGTTATTCGTTCGTACAACACTCAATCCGGTTGTAGTCAATGCCCCGATTCCCTCACCGTTTACAAATCCACCGTAGCTTACACCCGCAAAGTTTACCGTATCATTTTGAGTGACAAACTTCGCATCGTTGTTGGCGGTAACCGTAAGGATCGCTTTGTTAATCGTCCCGCTTCCGTTGCTCCAGTTGAGGGCATAATTGTTTGCATCCGTACCTGCAAGGACTACACTTCCAACCAAAACGGTTTTACTTCCAGCCCCTGCTGAATCAAATACTGGTGCTCCGTTGACGTAAAGATCATCTCCCGTGACACCGTTACCGATAGTGCCATACCCGTCACTTCCCAGCGGCATTGTCGTGAGAGCATCGTAAGTTTTTGTCACCCCCGTACTTCCGGATAAAGTCACTGTTCGTGCTGTGATATCAGCGGTTGTCGTGCCACTTGTGCTTGAGAGGGTGTAGTTACTAGCTACCCCTCCGTTTGAACCGTCTACTAAGCTGTATCCTGTCGCGGTAACGGTTTTCCCGTTCGCTTTATTTTTATCACTAAACGTTGCCGTATCATGATTAAGCGCCAATGTTTCACTTCCGACACCTGTTGAAACGCTTCCCCAGTTACTCAGGGTTGCGGTTGTGGTTCCATCATACACTTTATTGTCTGCAACCAGTCCTGAGACTGTCAAGCTTTTAGCGGTAATGGTTGCACTGGTAGAAAGTGAGTTATTTGCCAAGACGTAGTCAGCGGCGATAGAGCTATTCGACCCGGTAATACCGGAGAGAGAAAGTCCGCTAACGGTCACACTCTCAGCGGTAAGAACATCTTTGGAGTTATAAGATTTAGCCGTATGGGCGATCGTTGCGGCACTGTCGTTTGCGATAAATCCTGTGATGGTGTAGGTCGGTGTTATGCTTGTTGCTGTCCCGCCATCGTACACTTTGGTCACGGCTGTGTTGGAAAGAGCCGCCGTAAGCGTCACCGGCGTGATCGTAACCGGAGCATTGGCATTATTGAGCGTTGGAAGAGCGTAGTTGGTTGCGACTCCCCCGCCTGTACCATCGGTCAAGGTGATAGCACTGATATAATTGCCTGCTACATTGTGAGCGCTGTTTGCCGTAGCTCCGGTATAGTTAAGTGTTTCACTCCCGATAAATCCGCCAAGGGTAACAGCCCCACTAAGATTTGTGGTTCCGTTATAGACTTTAGAGGCACTAAGGGTCACCGTTTTAGGAGTAATGGCAACGCTATTATCAGTTGCGGTGGTACTTGAGAGGATATAGTTTCCGGCTTGCATACCTGTCAATGCAAGTCCGGTAATAGAGATACTGTACGTTCCGACATCTTTAGCGGAAAAATCTTCCAGTGCACCGTTAACATTGACATCGTCTCCGCTTACTCCTCCCGTAAAGGTAGAGCTAACCACACTCGTTCCGGCAGTGGTACCGTCATAAACCTTATCGGCAATGTTGACTGAGCTAAGGGAGACGGTTTTTTGGGTGATGGTCGCAGCAACCGTTTTAGAAGTAGCATCTAACACATAATCGCTTGCCGCCGAGCTATTGCTACCGGTGATAGTCGCAATCGAGAGTCCGCTTACGGTGATTTGATTGGCATCGGGGACATCTTTATCATTATAGGCTTTAGCCGTATGGTTTAGAGCTGCACCCGTATCGCCGCTCACCAGACCGCTGAAAGTATAGGTCGGCGTCATGGCGGTTGTTGTATCACCGTCATAGACTTTGGTGACGCCGGTATTACTGATAGTCGGTGTCAATGTTTTCGCCGTGATAGTGATAGCGTTTGTCCCAGCTCCGTAACTTCCTCCTATCTGATAGTTACTCGCCAATCCTCCATTTGTCCCATCTGTCAATGTAATGCTTGAGAGATACTTATTGGCTGTAGCAACATGGTAGTTATTAACCGTAGCCGTGCTGTAACCTACCGTCTCACTTCCGACAAATCCCCCAAGGGTAAGTCCACTCGTAAATGCAGAGGTACCGTCATATACTTTTGACCCTGTGACACTCAATGTCGCTTTGTTGATAGTACTGGTGGTATTGTTAGTGTAAATAATGGCATAGTTGTTTCCGCTATTGCCGTCGCTGATGGTAACACCACTGAGAGTGACCGTTTTATTGCCCGCCCCTGCATTTTTATCGGTAAATGCAAATGTCCCACCTGACAAAGTATCACCCGGAACCAATCCCGTCGTTTGCGTCAGAGCATTGCTTGTCAACGTACCGCTTGCCGTTGTCGTACCGTCATAAGTCTTGGTGACATTCGACGTAGAAATCGTAATCAGTCGTGCGGTAATCGAAACCGAGCCGCTTGCACCCGTAAGCGTATAGTTTGCATTGCTGAGAGATAGTGAAGTAAAATCGCTCAAAGTTTGAGTACCGACATTTTTACCGGAAAGCCCTGCACTACCGCCGTTCGTGACTGTCACTACATCACCGTTTACAGCGTTGGATACGCTTAAACTCGCGCCAAGCGATGTTGTGCTGCCTTGATAAACCATTGTACCGGATAAACTCACCGCTTTGGGGTTAATCGTGAAACTATTTGTCGTAGCCCAAGTGATCTCATAGTCGCTTGAACTTCCGCTTGCGTAAGTAGGGGTGAACATATTTGCCGTCGTGTAGCCGTATGTCCCTGCATTAGAGTACTGTGTGATGGCGCTTCCCCAAGTGATTCCTGAAATGTATGCATCACTATAGGTAATGGTTGGATTTACATCGCCGTAGGTTTTACTCAAAGCTCCCAATGTGATGGTGATGGGGATGGTAAATCCCTGCAAGGTGATAGGAGCAGAACCCGACTCATACCATTTGCTAGAGGTAAAGCCTAGTCCTGTGATACTTTGGAGCTGCGTGGAGCTCTTGGCACCGTAGGTAGAACCGCTACTTATAGTAGCATGGCTTACGCAGCTAGTGGTATTATAGTTTAGTGCGTCATCAGCATAGGATGTGCCAGCCTTTATGACAGAACCAGAGCGGACAAAAACCTTATCAAACATATAATTTGCAGAAGTACCGTAGTCTGTCTTTCTAAGAGCAATTATCCCAGAAACATCAGTTTGACCACTGATTGTACCAGTATTGTACACCTCTTGAAAAGTCGTCGTCCCGCCGTTGTCATTAGTTGCAGTGATTCCAGAGATATACTGATTTCCCGTCACACTGCCGCTATTGTAAGCGTAGGTGAGCGTTATCCCTTGATTGGAAGACAAAGCCCCAAAAAGTCCACCGATTTTGTCATAACCTACGCCTGCTACCGCTCCACTATTGTAAGCATTGCTAATGGTTATCGTACCGTTCCAAGCCGTGGCATTACCAAGCAATCCTCCAGTAGATGCATGGCTTGTTATTTGAGCAGTATTGGAAAGATAGCTAAGATCGATATTTGCCGTATATGATGAAATACCCCCTGCAATCCCGCCCGATTGTCCTGTACTAAAAATATTTCCTGAATTTTTGAGCTTTGTACCGCTTGCGCTTCCCCCTGAGTAACTCGCTTGTGCAATACCAACAATACCTCCGACATTGCCTGTTCCTGATATTAAACCGCTATTGGTTAGATTGTTTAAAGATACGACTTTTGATAGGTTAATATAACCAGCAATACCCCCTACTGTATGTCCAAGGGTGTTGCTTGCAGTCGATTGACTGTTGCTTAGATGACCGGAGACGACTTGACCGCTGTTTGTGAGGTTTGAGAGATAGACATATCCGCCGATATTGCCAAAAAATCCGCCTATTCCACCATAGAGTGTATAGGAATTGCTATTTGTAGCACTTACCGTGGCGGCATTGGCACTATCGACGGCGTAAATATAACCCGTATAAATCGGATTTCCGCCTCCATCTGTACTATTAGAATAGAGTCCAGACCCTACAAAGCCTCCTATTTTGGTTTTATGATTTGTACTGTTGTCGCCTTGGACAGATACGGAGGAGGAGTTGAATATATTTCTAAAATAGTTTGCGGTTGCACTGGTACTTATATCACCCACAAAACCGCCTGAATTGTCCCCGACAATCAAGGTGGAGTTTGTGAGTCCGATGTTTTGCAAGGTTATGCCGTCCGCTTTGGCAAAAAGCCCGCTGTATTGGGCTCCACCCGTTATCGAAAGGTTGCTTATCGTATGCCCGAAACCGTCAAGTTTGCCGCTAAAAGGGGTGGTTGACGTCAGCGGTGTCCAAGTCCCCGATAGTGTCAAATTTGAGCCCAAAGCGTATTTGGTCGAACCGCTGATATTTTCCAAATCCGCCTGAGAGTTGATGATCGTATAGGTCTCGCCGTTGATCGTGGGGCTTGCGCTACTGCTCCAGTTGATCTTGCCCGTAAAGTCGGTCGTACCGTTTCGCTTGGTCTGCAAATATCCCATGCTCGTACCCGTCGCACCGCTCGTATTTGTCGTCACCGTAAGCCCGCCCGTGCCTGAGACCGTGACGACATTGTTCACCAGAACATGACGATGGGCGGAGAGGGTGAGAGTGTTTGCCGACCAGCTAAGCGGTGCATTGATGATGATATCACCGAGGTCTGAGCCGTTTGCCGTAGCATCTGTGGCGATAGCTATGTTACCACCTGCAAGGTTCGTCTGAAGCGTATCAGCACCGATACCGCTTGTGGTCTGTGCCCCACTTCCTGCTGAAATAGTAAAGTTGGTCGGGTCGATAAGCCAAGTACCTGCTTTGCCGTTATCTGTAAGTGTAGTAACTTTCGCCGTATCCGCGATGTGAACATTCTCACCGCTCGTCTCGACAAAGCCCCCTTTGGCTATGATCGTTCCATCGACGTTCATCGTCCCATTATAGGCAAAGAGGATAATCTTGCCATCTTTTTCTTCGAGGCTGTTGGCTTGAATAGTTCCCGTGTTACTAATCGTTGCAGAGTACGCATCGCTTGCCGCCTTGGCGCTCATATAGACCACACCGCCGTCGGCTTGCACGAGAGCTTTGTTCTCAATCAGTGTATTAACCGTCGCGGCATCGACCGTGACGCTGAGAAGTCCGGCATTATCGGCGCTGAGAGTGATGGCATCGCCCGAAGCAAATATAGCAGAGCCTTTTTGTGCGATAACAACCCCCTCATTTATCACTTCGGGAGCCAAGAGGGCGACATAGCCTGCATCCTCAGCACGAATCGTCCCTCGGTTGGTGATGGTGCCGGTAGAACCGTCCCGTGTAAATCGCAGAGTATTGTTCAGATAGTTCTCGTTTGAGAGGTTCATGGTAGATGCGACGATCCCTCCGACGTCCACCCGTGAACCGTTACCGAAAATGACGCCGTTGGGGTTGATGAGAATGACTTTACCTGTAGCACTGAGTGAACCGGCGATGTTACTCACTTCGTTACCGACGACACGGTTGAGGGTTGAGGAAGAGGCATTAGGCTGGTTGAAACGGACGCTTGCGGCAGAACCGATATTAAACGTTCCCCAGTTGATGATCCCCTGATTGGTGGATTGGTTGATGAGCATGTTAGCGGTATTGGTCTGAATGTTGATGTTTCCCTGCACTATATTGGGAGCAGTAGGCAAAGCTGTTGTTGACACATCTCCCATTAAGGCGCTTGCCGCAACTGTAGAGATCAGTGCAGTCGTTTTTATCCCTTTTGAAAATACGTCCAAAACGACCCGCCCTTTGGAGAGGATGCGAAAAGCGTTTTTATATTCCTGATAAAATTTCATCGTCTATTCCTCTTTTAAAATGCTTTTGACAGGGATACCCATACGCGGGCGGCCTCTTTGGTTCCGTCATTATCACTGCCATCTGCTTGTGTGTTGGGATTGGTTCCCACTCGCCACGCAACGGAGCCTTTGATGCTCATTGTCCCTTGGGTATAGGTCGTACTTAATCCCCATCCTTTGAGATCGTAGATGTTATAAGGGTTCAACGTTGTTAACGCGCCGTTGTAAAGATCGCGGTTTTGTTTGATACGTCCGTAATCGTAGAAGACGCTTCCGGCGAAATTGTTTGCAAACGATTTGGAAAGTTCAAGGGAAATCATATATCCCTCATCTCCGCCCCCTTCGTTGGATGGGTATGCTCGGATTCCGCTCGAACCTCCAAGATACATCTTTTCGCCTGAATCAAGATTTTTACTGCTTTTTTGAGCCGTAAAATTGGTACTCAAAAAGGTGGTCTCATTTAGCATCTGATTTCGCGATGCGTTAAGGGTGAGTTTGGAATAGCGTCCGTGCGAGCGTTTGGTCTGCTGATCGGCGAGATAATCGGATTCGTTGTCTTTGAGATTTATATAACCCAATGTATAAGTAAATCCAAGCGAAGTTTGTCCGGATGTATCAAATTTCGTATACGTCAATCCATTTGAAAAAACATGTGCCGTTTTGTCACTGATGAGTGTACCTGCGGAATAGTTGGCATAATCTTTTTTGTCCAAAGCGGAATTAAAAGTAAGATTTTTAGTTCCGGAGCGGAGGATAGGATAGCTAAAATTCACTCCTGCGGTTGTCGCTGTTCCAGTTGCTTCAGGTCCTAAAACAACATAATACGACATAGCTGAATAACTTGCTCCGATTTTCGCACCCGAAGCACCTAATGGAATCGTATAGCCGAGCTTGCCGTAACGTATCCCATGTGTCACCATCGACTGAAGTGTGATTTGATCGCCGATCCCTGAGGGAGAATTGATCCCCGCCGATACAATCCCCTGATTACGCCCCGTACTGCGCTGACCGCTGTTCGAACCCAAAAATACCCCATTTATCAAAGGGGCGTCTTGAAGTTTGACCCGAAGCTTACTGTCCCCGGCACCTGCCCCTGCTTCGAGACGGCTGGCGGAAGTCACCCCAGGAGTATCATTCAGGATCAATAGCCCGCGCTGAAGCTTGTCGATCTCCAGTACCTTGCCCGTCGGATGTGCCGTTTCAATGATATTTTTGGCTCGGGAAGCAGAAAAGCGTTTGGCGGTTTCAGCTTCGATCTCAATCGCTGAGAGCTTCCCCTCAAGTACCATGATTTCGATTTGACCGTTTACCACCTCCTGAGGAGGGAGAAATGCTCTCGCCGAGAACCCTTTTTCCCGATAATAATCGGCAATGGCGCGTGCCGCATCTTCGAGCTGCGTGAAGCTGAGCTCTTTTCCGATAAAGTGCGAAACCACCGAAGAGAGCTCTTCGGAAGAGATCAGGGTATTTCCGGTGATTTTAAAGGAACGAACCATCACTCTGGTTCCAATATCAAAGGGACGGATATCTTCTTTTTTTTCGCCGATTTGCAACGGTGTGGCTGGATGTTTTACGCTGGAATCAAGCTGTTTTTGAATATCGCTTGAAATGGATCCGGCATCCGGAACAGCGGCCAAACAAGCCATTGCACTTAGAGATAATAATGAAATATTTCTAATGATTAACATTTTATAACCTTGATAATGGAATAATAGGGCTTTGATAATTTTACCTCTCCGGCAGTCCCTGATCGGTTTGAAAATGGGAATATTTACGGGACTCGAACGGGACTTTTCTGTGCTATAGTTTTAAACAACCTAAAAAATAAAGAAAATCATTGGAAAAAGATTTACAGATTTTTAAAAAAATGACCATTTTATTGGTCGAAGACGACCCTTTGGTATTGGAGCAAATCGCTCTATTATTAAGTATCTTTTTTAAAAGAGTGTTAACCGCTAAATCTGTAGAAAAAGCGTATGAGCTTTATGAAGACGAACGACCCGATATTATTTTGAGTGACCTTGAGATGCCGAAAGTAGGTGGGATTGAACTGTTTTATATGATACGGATGAAAAATCAGAGTATTCCCATTATTGCCATAAGTGCCTATTCGGATCGAAACATACTTTTCAAAGCCGCCAATGCTCAAATCGACGGATACATCATCAAACCCATCGAACTCGAAACACTGCTGGATGCTTTCCGAAAAGTACTCCCGAAAATGTCCGTAAAAAGGCAAATCTTCACTTTTCAAAACGGGCTTATTTATAATTCTCTGACAGAAGAGCTTTTCAAAGAGACCCAACTCATCGCATTGGGGAAAAAAGAAAAAACGCTTCTAAAACTGTTTATTAGCAACAAAGATCAGGTAATCGAAAAAGATGAACTGATAAGGCATATTTGGATACATGAAGATGTCAGTGAATCGGCACTCAAAAATCTGCTCAATAGACTCAGAAACAAAATAGGGTTTGACTTGATCGTATCGGTAAAAGGGAGCGGTTGGAAGCTTAATATTTCGCGATGAAGCACCTCTTTTTATCTCTTTTTTTATTTCTCAATTTTGCATTTGCTTTTGACTCCATAGAAGTATTGGATCCCCAAATCACCGTCTACAAATCGGGATATTTCAAGACAGATAAAAATATTTCTTCGAATGAAGCATATATAATCGCCCAAAAGGGAAATATCACAACACTCCCAAAACAAGCCAAAAGTTTCGGTTTCGATCATTATACGTATTGGTTTTTCTTTGAAGTCGCTAACAACTCTGAGAAAGAGATCTATTTAGATTCAAAAAATTTTGTTGCAGGCTATCAAGAGTTATTTGTTTATGATAATGGCAAGCTAATTAGTTTCCAAAAGAGCGGCTATTTTACTCCGATAGAGCAAAGAATCGTAAAAACATTTCCAATCAGGTTTGAGCTAAAAAAAAGTCCAAAAAAACTTATATATCTGTTACAACTAAATAGCAAAAGTCCTCTCTATACTGCATTTACATTTGGCGATATGATCGAAGTAGATAGTGATTGGAAGCTACTCTATTTTTTTATGATTTTCGCCGGTGCTATCTCTTTTGCCTTTACTATTTATAATTTCTTTTTATATCTTATTACAAAAGATCAAGCATACCTATTCTACTGCGTCTATATTGTGGGTTTTTTGGGTCTTAATATCGTAGGACTCGGATACGTACCGATCATCCCTTTTCTGGATGTAAAGTATGCGCATATTTACTTTACAATCGCCGTATTCCTAAAGCTTGCTGGACTTACATTTTTTATGATTTATTTTCTCAAACTAAAAGAACGGCATAATAGGCTCAAATTATTTCTATACTTCTTTTTGCTATTTCACTCCATTTTTGCAGTTCTTTATTTAATAGGGGTTGCGAAACCCCTTTTTGTTCTTTCCGTACAACTGTTTATGATAGTTTCAATCTTTGTTGGGATTAAAAGCTACATTAGCGGATTTAAACCGGCACTCTATTATCTTATAGCGACGGGAGTTAGCAATTTTCTTTTTGTATGCTTTTCGCTAATGACACAGGGAGAAGGAATAAGTTATAGCATTTGGAGCATGAACCTAAGTAATTTTGCCATGGCATGGGAGCTTATCATGCTTTCATTCGCCCTTGCCTATCGCATCCGTATTCTCCAAGAAGAGAATCTCAAAAACGAACGGCTTGCTATCATGAAATCACGACAAAAAGTGATCGGTGAATTGACCGGAAACATCGCACATCAGTGGAGACAACCGCTCAATAAGCTGGGAGCTATTATCTCCAATGTTGAAGCCAAACTCAAATACGATTCCATTTCACATGATGAATTAATAGAATCGTGTTTGTCCTCCTCTGCTGTTTTAAAAAATCTGTCCAACACGATCGATACGCTGCAAGACTTCTTCATTAACTCATCTAAGGGCAAAGAACAATTTGACGTCAATGAACAAATAGATACCATCCTCCATTTTTTACAAGATACCATGAGAAATCAGCAGATACAAATACGTTTCAATCCGGCAAAAACCCTTATAATTACAAGTGAACGGAACCTTTTATCGCAAGTAGTGATGAATATTCTTCTCAATGCAAAAAATATTTTGATCGAACGGAATAATGATAAAGTGAGATCCATTATTATTACTACCTGTATACATGATGATAAAGCGATACTGACCATTCAGGATAACGGAGGAGGAATCGAAGTCAGCCCGATTAATAAAATTTTTGAGCCGTTTTTTTCTACTCGGACTAATGGTTCAGGAATCGGTCTTTACATGGCTAAAAACATGATTGAAAAACTTGGTGGAACTTTGAGTGCAAACAATACTCACGAGGGAGCACAATTTACGATCATTTTGCCTAAATAATTTGCATTGCATAAATACGCTATAATTCCATAATCATTTGCGTTTTCGGTCTACGCTTGAGACTCTTCACCGACCGCTTATCCCCACCTCATGTATGAGGCTTATGTATCCAAGGACTTTTTATGTCATCGACACCTATCAAACGCCAAAATCACCGTATCCACCCATGTAATCGTCCACTTAAAAATGAACTGATCCATTTTTTAATCGAACGCAATGCCGGAAAAAGCATTCTTGTTGTCACCTCCACTGAAGCCGGAGAGCTTCCAACTATCTTTGCCGGAAAAAATATCACCGTTTTAAGTGATGCCGAGCTGGCACAAACCCCTGATCTGCGATGTGAAGTACTCATCAGCTATGATCTCCCGGAAAAAGCGATCGTCTATATGTCACGATATGCACGAGCGAGAGAGTATGCCCTCATCACCCTCGATGAAGAGGATCAGAAACGACTCTACCCTATCGAATTGCTCAACGGACGAACCATTACCCAAGAGGTAGTAAAAGGGTTTGAACCTGACTTCGGTATTGCCGTGGACAATCAGCAAAAAGCCGAAGCAAAAGCTCGCCGCGATGAGCGTGAAGCGCGTGATGCGGCAGATCCGAGAAATCGTGATAAAAAGCCGGTTCGTGACACCCGTCCTGAGCGTCTTCGTGAGGATTCACGCGGCGATAAACGCCCTCCACGCAATGAAGGGGATGGTTTTATGGCTAAAAAACAGCACAACGCCAAACCTCGCTTTGTCGGTAAAGATGACAGCGGTAAACCGATCTTCGAAGGTAAAACCCGCGAGCGAAACCACTACATCGACGGAACACCCCGTTCCGATGCCGAAAAAGCAACCAAAACCCCTTACAGCAGCAAGCCGAAATTCTTCGGTGATAAGGAAAAAAGCTCTGCCGAGAAAAAGCCTTACGGAGAGAAGAAACCATTTGGTGATAAAAAGCCATACGGTGACAAACCCGCTTTTGGTGAGAAAAAACCTTACGGAGATAAAAAACCGTTTGGAGACAAGAAACCATACGGCGACAAACCTGCCTTTGGTGAGAAAAAACCTTACGGAGATAAGAAACCGTTTGGTGACAAGAAGCCATACGGTGACAAACCTGCCTTTGGTGAGAAAAAACCTTACGGAGATAAAAAACCGTTCGGAGACAAGAAGCCTTACGGCGACAAAAAGCCGTTTGGAGACAAAAAACCTTACCAAGATCGAAAACCCTCTGAAGCACCTGCTGCACCGAAACGTGCTCCTCGTCGCATCGATGTGAAATCGTTCAAGTCACCGAAAGAGAGTGAATAATCTCTTCTAAATCGATGTCCTTAATGGACTATTAACACTACCTCGAATACAATACTTCCACTACAATCCATTAGGAGA
>NZ_MIBU01000283.1:0-3182 GCF_001830725.1 Sulfuricurvum sp. RIFOXYD12_FULL_44_77 | reverse complement strand
TTTCACCCGTCGATTGAGATTACGTTCATTATCATCTCCGATCATATTCTCCATCATAATCGTTGACTTAGGTACGTTATACCGTTTTGAGAGCTGCTCAAGCGACTCTCCCGATTTTATCTTATGCATCACAAAATAGCCCCGTAGCCCTTTTGTCCGATATTTTTGACGAAAGTCATCCAATTTCTCTTTAGGGATATAGACAGGATACGACTGCTCGTTCGGAGGAGTAACCCCTTTTTTAAGATGGGTATTCAGTCTTACCAGATTGTTTTTGGGCATTTCAAGCACCGCAGCTATACGATCAATATTTTCCCCCTCCGGCAAATAGACGGTAGCGATAGGATTTTCTTGTGCCGACTCAAGAGAAGTATCGAATTGAATTTTAGACAAAAAAAGCTCATCGGTCGCCAACAAAGACAAAGCGATAACTTTACGAATATATTTACGGCTCTCAGGAGGAAGAAGACCTCGTTTGGGATCGGTTAACACGTGAATGTCGCTTGTCCCCGCCTTTGCTATCGCGCGTTTTAGCCTTCCATCTCCGCAATTGTAAGCAATAAGAGCCAAATACCATTTTCCGAACTGCTTTTTCAAACCGCTTAAATAGGTGATAGCGGCACGGGTTGATTTGATATGATCTCGGCGCTCATCTACAAACTGATTAACCCGTAATCCATGCAGTTTTCCCGTACTCTCCATAAATTGCCACAACCCGGCCGCACCGCGACGCGATGTTGCACTCCCGTGCAATTGAGACTCTACTAATGTAACAAATAAAAATTCACTCGGCAAATCCGATTGTGCGATGAGCGAGGTCAGCATAGGGATAAAAACATCGGCATTTTCAGAAGAATCGGCAAACCCCTGCAAAATAGATTCCCGTTTTTTTTGTGCATACATATCATGCAAATAGGGATCTTTTAAATAAGAGGCGGGGATATCAAAATGGCTGAGAACCTCTATCTTTTTTTGATCATGGGGATCAAAACCGGAAGCAAAAAGCCCTAAGGGGATTAGCAGTAATGCAAATAAATACTTCATATCCCCTCCATAGTACTATCCTAAACCAAATAGAGTTTTCGCATTTCGGGTCGTTAATGATTCGATGGACTCTGCCGTTTCACCTAATAACTCCCCCATTTTATTAACGATAAAACGGGTATAGGCACTCTCATTACGGCTGCCGCGATGGGGGTGCGGGGTGAGATAGGGGCCGTCCGTTTCAATCAGGAGTTTATCGCGGGGTATACGGGGTAGAATATTGACCAATTTTTTAGCATTTTGAAACGTTACGACACCGCCGATTCCAAAATAAAAATTCTCTTTTGCGAGGCTGAGAAGCTCATCATCGGCATTGTAGCAATGAAGAACTCCCCCAACCTCCCCTGCTCCCTCTTCTAAAAGGATCATTTTCGCATTGTGGCTTGCATCACGGATATGGACGATAAGGGGTTTTTTTACTTTTTTGGCAAAGCGGATATGGGTTCGAAATACTTCGTCTTGACGTCGTTTCTCTTGTTCTTTTTCTTCATCACTCCCCTCCAGCCGAAAATAATCGAGTCCGCACTCCCCAATCGCAACGCATTTAGGATGAGCTGCGTAATGGTCAAAATCAACTGTGTCGATCGTTTCCATATCATAGGGATGAACTCCCACCGCAAAATAGATATTATCATACTGCTCACACAACTCAACCGCACGTTTCAAGGTCGAAGGGTGCGCTCCCGGAATAATAAAAGCCTCAACACCGGCCTCGTGAGCACGCTGAATCATTTCGTCAAAATCATCACGATAGCGTTCATCGTCCAAATGGATATGGGTATCGATGATCATCCCGCTACCCTTGAGCGTTCAAAGAGATCTCGAGCAAAACCGCGTGCTTCATCACTGATCGCCTCACCGCTGATAATTCGGGCAATCTCCTCGACCCTCTCCGCATCGTTTAACTCTCGTACACGGCTCTCATCGTCTTTGTAAATCAAGAAATGTTGCTCCCCCATAGAGGTAAGCTGCGGCTGATGGGAGATAACGAAAATCTGGTACCGAGAGGAAAGATGACGGAGCACTTTTGCTACACTCATCGACTCTTCCCCGCTCAAATTCGCATCGATCTCATCGAGCATCAGAACTCCGCCGCTGCTTTGCATACTCTCAACTCCAAGAGCTAGCAAAGCAAGACGAAGCCGATTAAACTCCCCTGAGCTGAGTTTATCGAGTTTCGTCCCGTTCAATCCCAGTACCGCTTTATCACACCCTGTCGCGTTCAAAGCACACACTTCCAGTTCCAGTGTCGCGTCGCGAAGATAGAGCATCCCCAAATAGTCATTAAGCGATTCAAGAGTGCTTTTCATAATCGAATGGCGCTGACGTGAAAGTTCGTCTGCGGAGTGTTCCAACTCAGATTTTAAGGATGCAATCTGTTTTAGCAAATCGCTTTTTGAATGTTCGATTGTCTCATACGATTCAAGCTCACGCTCTTTGTGATCACGATACGCCAATGCCTCTTCGACACTCCCGTAGCGGCGTTTAAGCTCAGATATTTGTTCGATACGATCCAGCACCGATTCGATCGATATCTCTTCCAACTCTTCGAGACGTTCCGATGTGTTCTCAAACAAAGAGCGTAATTCGTTCATCGCATCATCAAAAAATGCACTCTCAGCTTCCAAAAGAGTTAGTGCAGAACTCACCGCGGATTCGTGAGTAAAAATAGCTTCTGCCGCAGTGATTGCGTTCTGAATTTTCTCTTTTTTTGAGAGCTGTTTTTTGATGGAACTCAGCTCTTCATCTTCACCGATACGAGGCTTAATCGCATCAATCTTCGATATCTCATAAAGGGCAAACTCTTTGAGCTCGGAGAGGTGTTTCTCTTTATCTTCGATACTTCGAAGCTCATCGGAGAGGAGCTTAAATTCACTAAACTTTTCTGTATGATTCTCTAAAATAGCGGCATATTCAGGCTTTTGTACAATGATACGTTCATCAATCATTTTTAAAAGGTTGGAAGGGTCAAAGTCACTGTAGTCTTTGAGACTCAAATGACGAAGATACCCCGAGCTGATCGATTCCATCGATGATTTTGAGGTACTTTGGTTGTTGATAAAATAGCGGGTTTTCTCTTTTTTAACGTGACGAAAAATATTGAGAGGCTCATTTTGAAGGCCGTAACGCTCTTCATC
>NZ_MIBU01000282.1:0-2763 GCF_001830725.1 Sulfuricurvum sp. RIFOXYD12_FULL_44_77 | reverse complement strand
TTTAGCTTATCAATAACATCCGCCGTCAAAACACTTGAACCGATACCGAGTGAGCTTACAGTTCCTGCCATTACAAATCCTTTTGTATATTAGTGTAATCTATATCGACCGAAACGGCCAAATATTTAGCTCATTACACTAAGCAAAAAAGGTTCCTTTACTATTTTTTTGTTATCCCGAAGCGTTGAGAACGGATTGTCATTTCGCTCACGCAAATCCCATCTCGTGTATCCAGCAGATACTGAACAGCTTGTGCGATATCAGAGGTGAGGAGTTTGGTGTCATCCTCTTTTCCCACACCGAATCTAAACCCGTCAAAAAACGGTGTTTCGGTCATATCGGGATTGATCGTAACCACTTTGACCCCGCTGTTACGAGTCTCCTCAAAAAGGGTCAATCCGAATGCACGAAGTCCCGCTTTAGTTGCGCTGTAAAGGGCGGAGAATTTGGAGTGACGGGTCGCTTCGATGCTAGTAATATTGAGGATCATCCCTTTCGACTTTTTGAGGGGACGCATCAATGCATTAGCGAGTAAAATCGGAGTGGTGAGATTCAAGGCGATCATATCGGTGATGGTTTTAGAACTGAGTTCTTCATGGGGTTCAAATCGTCCGAATCCGGCAGCGTTGACCAAAATTTCCAGATCTTCAATCTCTACTAATTTTTTTTGTAGGATATCGACCACCGCCAAATCACTCAGATCACACGGTAAATGCTCAAAAAGAGGGTGATGGATATCTCCTCTGCGACGGCTGAGTCCGATAACGTTATATCCGTTTTGCAGCAATACCTGCGCTATCGCTTCACCGATTCCTGAACTCGTCCCCGTTACGATTGCCGTTGCCATGTTCGGACCCTCTCTTTCGGTAGATACTGCGTTGCTTTTGCCAATAATGTCTCTAGAATAGTGGTTTCGATTGCTTCCGGATAGGTTGCCATCTCATCACGCACAATGTAGGGGTAAAAGGCGACATCACTGCGGCGAAGTTTTTTGAGGGAACGAAGATGGCTTTGTGACATACGAAAACTCCCCAATGTGAGATGTTCGATTGCTTCGGGATCGATAGTTCTAAATATCTGTTCAATCAGTTCAGTGTAGAGTATAGCAAACTTCTCTGTATAGATAACAGGGTCGATGCAAAGTCGTACTTTCCATCCTAACGTGATCGCTTCCGCCACCGCTCCGAGCCGTTTTTCGAGACTTGGGGTAGCGTGTTCGTAAGCGTTGATGATCTCTTGCGGAGAGAGGGTCCATGCAAGCGTTACCCTCGGATTGGGAAGAAACGATTTTAGCGATTTGATATTGGCGCTTTTGGTGCGGATTTCGAGATGAAGCTGTTCTTGTTCTGCGGCAAACTTCAACCATTCGCGTGTTTGGTGTGTTAGCGATTCGATGGCAAGGGTATCGGTATCATAGGAGGTCGCTACGAGGGTAGCTCTCCCTAAATAGGGGTGTAATTGTTCAAACGCATCTTCGAGATTCACAAATAACACCGTGTTAGCTGAGGGGTAAAGCCCCTGCAAATAGCAATAATCACAGTCATACAAACACCCCATAACGCTGGAGGCATAAAAAAACTGCTCATGACCGAAGCCGTCGCTGTATTGGCTCCCCTCATGCAAAAACTTCCCCTCTTTTTTGGCAAGGATCAGTTTTTTAGAGTGACTTTGCGCCGCAAAACTTTGTGAGGGTCGGTTAAACACCTCTTTGTAATGATCGATTAATATAACCTGCGAGTCGGCAAATTTTCTCCGAATCATTTGGCTCTGCGGGTGATCCACCACATCTCGTTCGATGTAGAGATGAGAAAAGAGCTTAGGCGGTGAGGGTTGCAATGAGTTCTTCAAGGAGTTGACTCCTTTCACGTTTAGAGCTAGGAATCAGAGGATTTAAGGGGGGAAATGTCCCTTTGTTTCTAAATCGAAAATATGTGAGCGCATCTTCGAGAGCAGAGCCTTGGCTTTTCGTAAAATGGGTTTTAAACACTTCGATTGCTTCCCGTTCATCTGCGGAAAATAAAGACGCCTCTTTCTGTATAGCGCGCAATCTTGAGATAAGAGTATCCACGGTATCCACGTGAGAACGGAGAAGTTCCATAACCCCCTCTTTAGTGACACTCTCGGGAATACAGTGATCGGAAACAATTTTAAGAAATGCCATTTGATGAAGCTTGAAAAAACGGGATGCGGCTTGAAAAATCGCACCGCTCTCCATATCAACCGGATAGTCGCCGCATAGTGATTGGGGAGTATCGATACACCGCATCGACGTTTCACGGAGAGGATGGGAGTAAAGAATGTCGGGATAATAGCGTCGATCTCCGTCCAAAATTTGATGGATCAGCAGCGCTTCACCGACTGCATAAGTAGAAGGTGCTCCGCAGATTCCGATATTGATCAAAATATCCTTCTCGCCGGGAATCCGCCATCCCAACAACGCGCTCACCGCCATCAGCGCATTCATTCGTCCCATTCCGCTCACTACTAACACTATCTCCTCATTTCGATAGAGGGTATAGGGGAGAGAGGTATCGCGTTTTAGACGATAATAGTCACACAAAGGTCTGGCTTCGGCATCAAGTGCTGTAACGAGGTAAATCATAGATTTATTATAGCACCATCTTGCATTTGCAGGTTTAAACGGCTATAATTCGCCAACTCTTCTAGACCTGTGCAAGGGGATGGACGGACATCGTGTCAGGGTAGGAATACAGCAGCACACCCGTTCATCTTTTGTGCCGCAGGTATCTGGGAGAGCCACTT